>DATGKJ010000152.1:0-5762 GCA_035294685.1 Terriglobia bacterium
CCGCGCGTCTCGCGCAGTTCAGCCCTGGCTTCCAAAGCCACCGGATTCCCGATCGCCAAGATTGCAGCGCGCCTGGCCGTGGGCTATCGGTTGGACGAAATCCCGAACGACATCACTCAGAAAACCCCCTCCTGCTTTGAGCCGACCATCGATTACGTGGTCGTGAAAATTCCCAAGTGGGCGAGCGAGAAATTCCCGGATGCCGACCACACGCTGGGGACGCAGATGAAATCGGTGGGCGAGGCGATGGCCATCGGGCGGACGTTTAAAGAGGCGTTGATGAAGGGAATCCGGTCGCTCGAAACGGGCCGCAAAACGCCGCCCGCGCCGCGAGACGCTGAGGAACTGCGGCGCCGGCTGACGATTCCTCATCCCGAGCGGCTGTGGGATATTTTCCATGCCCTGCGCGGCGGCCATTGCGTGGAGCAGCTTACAGAATGGACGCGCATCGATCCCTGGTTTCTGGACCAGATGCAGCAGATTGTAAAAATGGAGCAGGAGCTGAAACGTTTCGATGTCGATTCCGTTCCCGAGCCCGCAATGAAGGCTTCTAAGCGCGTGGGCCTTTCGGATGCGGACCTGGCCGGCTTGTGGGGCGCGAGCGTGGAACGCGTCCGGGCGCGCCGCCTGGAGCACGGCATTCGCCCGGTATTTAAGCGTGTGGATACTTGCGCGGCGGAATTTGAATCTTTCACGCCTTACTGCTATTCCACTTATGAAAAAGAAGACGAGGCCGCTCCGACTGATCGAAAGAAAATTGTCATTCTGGGCAGCGGCCCGAACCGCATCGGACAGGGAATCGAGTTTGATTACTGCTGCTGTCACGCCTCCTTTGCGCTCAAAGAAGAGGGCTACGAGACGATCATGGTGAATTGCAATCCTGAGACTGTCTCGACGGATTATGACACCTCTGACCGCCTCTATTTTGAGCCGCTCACGTTTGAAGATGTGATGGCCATTATCGATAAGGAGAAACCTTACGGCGTCATTGTGCAGTTCGGCGGCCAGACGCCGCTGAATCTGGCGCGGCAACTCAAGGATGCGGGCGTTCCCATCATTGGCACCTCCCCGGAATCCATCGAATTGGCGGAAGATCGCAAGCATTTTGGCGCGCTGCTTGCGCGACTGGGCATTGCCCAGCCGGAAAATGGCGCGGCCATGAATGTCGGCGAGGCTGTGACCATCGCGCGGCGCATCGGCTATCCGGTGCTGGTGCGACCTTCTTACGTGCTGGGCGGCCGGGCGATGGTAATTGCCTACGATGAACGGACGCTGGTGGATTACGTCGCGCGCGCTGAAGAATTGCAGCGGGCGTTTCCGATTCTGGTGGATCGCTTCCTAGAAAATGCCACCGAAGTGGATGTGGATGCGCTCGCCGATGGAGAGCAGGTAGTGATCGCCGGGATTATGGAACACATCGAGGAGGCAGGAATCCATTCCGGCGACAGTTCGTGCGTGCTGCCTTCCGTAGCGATTCCTGAGGAAACGCGCCGGGTTTTGAAAGAGTACACCCTCCAGTTGGCGCGAGCTTTGAACGTGATTGGGCTGATGAACGTTCAGTATGCCATCCAAAACGGCAAGGTCTTTGTTCTGGAGGTAAATCCGCGAGCTTCACGGACCGTGCCTTATGTCAGCAAAGCCACCGGCGTGCCGCTGGCGAAGATTGCCGCGCGCCTGATGGCCGGACGCAAACTGAAAGAATTCGGTCTTCCCGCCGAGTTGCCGGTGGATCATTACTTTGTGAAGTCGCCCGTATTTCCCTTCCAGAAGTTTCCCGGGGTTGACATCATTCTAGGTCCGGAAATGAAATCCACCGGCGAAGTGATGGGAGTGGGAGAAAGTTTCAGCCAGGCGTTCGCAAAGGCGCAGCTTGCCGCAGGCCAGCGGATTCGAAGCGCGGGATGCGTTTTTATCTCAGTGAACGATCAGGACAAGCCGCATGCCATTCCGATTGCCCGCGACCTCGCTCAACTGGGTTTCAAGCTGATCGCAACGCGGGGAACAGCGCAGGCGCTCCGCGCCGCGGGCCTCACGGCGGAGAAGGTTTATAAGGTGAACGAAGGACGGCCCAATGTCGTCGATCTGATCAAAAGCGCGAAGCTGGACCTGATCATTAATACGCCACTGGGCGGACCCTCGCGCTTCGATGAGAAGGCCATCCGGCGCGCCGCTGTGCAGCACGGCATCGCCTGCATCACCACTCTCGCGGCGGCCGCTGCCATGGTGAACGGCATCCGCGCTCAACGCGAGCATCGCATTCAGGTTTTCGATCTTCAATCCCTTCATCACGCGCTTGAAAGCAAATCATCCGCTGGCAGAGCTTCGTAATCGCGATTATCCTTGTGAGACGTGAGACGGGGAGCGGCCGAAGCGGCGCCCCCCCTGTATTCGTTCAGAATGATTGTTGACACTCTTGGTAGAGTGTCAGAATGCAAATCGTCTTAGGTAAACCGCCCCGCTCCAGGCGCCTGGAGCGGGGCGGCGCGGAGTTGAGCCGCGAGGCTCGGAAGCGGCTGCAAGGGTTCGATCACTACCAAGCTCACGGCCGCAACGCGGCCCTGACCTGCCGCTATTTCGGCATCAGCCGCGAAACTTTTTACCGCTGGAAGCGGCGCTACGATCCGGAGAATTTGAGCACGCTGGAGGACCGTTCCCCCCGGCCTCATCATCGCCGCCGACCCACCTGGACGGCCGAACAGGCCGAGCGGGTTCGCCGCCTGCGCGAACAGTACCCGCGCTGGGGCAAGGACAAGCTGGCGGTGTTGCTGCGGCGGGAGGGCTGGGCGGTGTCGGTCTCGATGGTCGGCCGCATTCTGT
Source organism: Terriglobia bacterium (assembly GCA_035294685.1). Classification (GTDB taxonomy): domain Bacteria; phylum Acidobacteriota; class Terriglobia; order UBA7540; family UBA7540; genus RH2-MAG17b. The sequence goes on from DATGKJ010000152.1 coordinate 2,818, forward strand.
CTTCTCTCCGCCAGCGCGGAGCGCTGCGCAAGCCCAGGGATTATGCGGTCGAGAAGCCGGGCGACCTGGTGCAACTCGATACGATGGACCTGCGACCCGCGCCCGGCGTGGTGCTCAAGCAATTTACGGCTCGCGATATGATCTCGCGCTGGGATGTGATCGAAGTCCATCAGCGCGCCACCTCGACCGCAGCCACCTTGTTCCTGGACACCCTCGAGCGTCGCTTGCCGTTTCCCCTGCGCGCCTTGCAGGTGGATGGGGGCAGCGAATTCGCCGCCCTCTTCGAGGCGGCCTGCCAGCAGCGGGGCTTGCGGCTCTTTGTCCTGCCGCCCCGCTCGCCCAAACTCAATGGCCAAGTCGAGCGCGCCAACCGCACCCATACGGAGGAATTTTATGAGATCACCCCTTGCTCGCTGCCGATCACCCAACTCAACCGTGAACTGGAGACTTGGGAACGCACCTACAATACCGTCCGACCCCATCAGGCTTTGGGCTACCTCACGCCCCAGCAGTTCCTGGCCCAATCCTTAACCCCTCAGAAAGGAGCCTGAGTGTCAACAATCTACTGGACGAGTACACCCCCTTGAAATTACGCGCTTCTCACTGTATCTTGAGGCGTCCACCTGAGGGAGGGGCGGCCAGCATTCATGCCTGAATCATCCGCTAACATACAAGCAAGTTCTATGGCAGCGCCGCGATTGCACCGCGTCCTGACGTTGTGGGACCTCATCTTTTACGGCATCGTCCTCATTCAGCCCATCGCCCCGGTGCCGCTTTACGGAGTGGCGGAAAAACTTTCAAACGGCCACTTTGTGACGACCATCCTGATTGCGATGTTCGCCATGATGATTACGGCCTTCAGCTATGGGCGCATGGCGGCGATCTATCCCTCCGCAGGCTCGGCTTACACCTATGTGGGCAAGGGACTGAATCCTCACCTGGGCTTCCTGGTGGGCTGGGCAATGCTGCTGGACTACATCCTCCAGCCGCTGATTACCACCATCTGGATTGCCACGGCGATTCATGCGCGCTATTTTCCCCGCTTGCCTTATTTTGTTGCGGCAGCAATTGTTGTGGGCATCCTCACGATCCTGAACCTGCGCGGAGTGAAAACCTCCGCTCGCGCCAACAAAATTCTGCTGGCCGTCATGTGCGTTGTGATCGCCGCGTTTATCTACCTTGCGGTTCGCTATCTGTTCCATTTTCAGGGCTGGAGCGGGCTGTTTTCGATTCAGCCTTTTTACGATCCGAAGACCTTTAATTCGCATCAGATATGGACGGCCACTTCCTTTGCTGCATTGACCTATATTGGCTTTGATGGCGTCACGACTCTTGCCGAGGATGTTGAAAATCCGAAGCGCAACGTACTGCTGGCGACGGTGCTGGTTTGCCTTTTTACCGGAGTTTTTGGCGGGCTGGAAGTCTATCTCGGTCAACGGGTGTGGCCTGACTGGCATACCTTTCCTGACCTCGTCACAGCTTTTATGGATGTATGCCGGCGGGTGGGCGGCATGCCCTTATTTCAGGCGATGGGAGCTGTCATTATGATTGCAGCGCTGGGAAGCGGCTTGACCGGCACTCTGGGCGCCGCTCGCTTGCTCTTCGGCATGGGGCGCGACAACGTGCTGCCGCGAAAGATTTTCGCTCACCTGAAGCCCGAGAGCAACACCCCTACCTACAACATCCTCATCATCAGCGCATTGGCTTATGCGGGAGCGATTGGCCTGAATTACATCGGCAACGCCTATGAGCATGCGGGGGAGCTGATGAATTTTGGAGCTTTTCTGGCTTTCATGGGCGTCAACCTGGCCACCTTCTGGCAATTCAGCGTGATCCGTCGCCTGGGCTACAAGCGACGCATCCTCGCCGATGCCGCGCTGCCATTGCTGGGATTTGCCTTCTGCGCGCTCATCTGGTGGAACTTGAATATCGTCGCCAAAATCGTCGGAGGCATCTGGTTCGCGATAGGGTTTGCTTATGTTCTGATTACGACGCGCGGCTTCCGGACTGAACCGGCGATGATTGACTTCAGTGAATCCTGAGATGATTTTAGACTCCTGCCTTCAGCCTTCGCGGGATTCTCCCTGCGCCCTCAATTGAGAAGAGGGACTCAGCTTGCCTCGGCGCAACGCGCGCTCCTTTAACATTGCGAAAAAAATGGGAATCAGAAGCAGCACAGCGACGGAGGATGTGACCATGCCGCCTACGATGGGGGCGGCAATGGGCTTCATCACGTCGGAGCCGATGCCTGTTTCCCAGAGGATGGGTCCAAGGCTGGCAATCACACACGCCACCGTCATCAGCTTGGGCCGCAGACGGTGAACTGCCCCTTCGATGGTCGCGGCTTCGATGTCCTCACGCCGCAACGTCTGGCCTGAAGCGAGCCTGCGGTCCAGCGCTTCGTGCAGGTAGACCATCATCACGACGCCCGTTTCCACGGCAATTCCAAACAGGTCGATGTAGCCCACCCAGACCGCGACACTGAATAGATAACCCAGCAGCCATTGCAGGATAAGGCCTCCCGTAAGAGCAAAAAACGTAGGGAAGAACAGCATCGCAGCTTCCGCCGTCGAATGAAAAACCACGTAGAGAAGCAGGAAAATAATGAAAAACGCCAGGGGCAAAATCAGCTCCAGGCGTTTCTTGGCGCGCAGCTCGAACCCGTACTCGCCGGACCATTGATACGTATATCCGGCTGGAAGTGTCAGCTTCTGTTGCAGTAACTGCGTCGCGCGTTGCACAAAGCCGCCGTAGTTGCGGGTGGTCAAATCCATGAACACATAGCCGGTCAGTTGTGCGTCTTCATCGCGGATCATCGAAGGGCCCCGAGAAAGGTAAATCGTGGCGACTTCACCCAGAGGAATCTGCGCTCCAGCGGGGGTGGCGATGACCACGCGACGCAGCGCGTCCAGGTTGCCCCGGAAGTCACGGTTGTAGCGCACGTT
>DATGKJ010000153.1:0-10230 GCA_035294685.1 Terriglobia bacterium
AGAATTCTTTACGGCGGCAGCGTCAAACCCGACAATATTCAAGGCTTGATGGCGCAGGAAGAGATAGACGGCGCGCTAGTGGGCGGGGCAAGCCTGAAAGCGGATTCGTTCTCAGCGATTGTGAACTATTTGTAAGTGGCGCTGAGAACTGGTATAGGAAAGTGACCGGCCAGAGAGGTTAGAAAGAGCAGATGACAACCCTGGTTTTGGCGATTCACATCTTGGTGGCGCTGCTGATTATTCTGGTGGTGCTCATTCAAGGCGGAGAAAACGTTGATATTACGGCGGCCTTTGGCGGAGTAAGCCAGGCAGCGTTTGGCCCGCGAGGCACGGTTTCGACCCTGGCGAAGATCACATGGGTGCTGGGCGCTATTTTCCTGGTCACTTCAGTGACGCTTTCTGTTTGGGCAACAAAGGGCCGCACAAACTCGGTCCTGGGCAACTCGCCGCAACGGTCTGCGCCTACCACGCCTCAGAAGGCTCCGACTCCCGCCCCTGCGCCTGCAAACCCATTTCAGAGGTAAATTGAGAGGGCATTGGACTCATCGCGCAAGAAGCGGCGGTTAACTGCCGACCTCACCGTTTTGCTAGGCGGAAGTGGCGAAATTGGCAGACGCACCAGCTTGAGGGGCTGACGGTCGCAAGACCATGGGGGTTCGAGTCCCCCCTTCCGCACCATTTATTTTCAACAGCTTACGAACACTCGTTGCCCCTGCACGCCCGCTCATGTGTCCCACATGAGATCGAGAGGCACAGGGGGCAGACCCCTTATCCCAATCCCTTACCTTATCCAACCTTGAATCACCCGAAAGTGCGAAGTGGCAAAGAACAGGCCCACCATCAGGCATGCGTTGTAAGTGATATGCATCACCACGCTTGGCGCAAGAGACTTCGTCAAGCCCCGAGTGAGAGAAAAGGCCAGCCCGACCAGGAAGATGAGAAAGACGTGGTCCCAAGCGCCCCAGTATTCTGCAACGTGCATGGCCGCAAAGAGAATCGCCGTGGCGGCGATCGCAAAGCGCAGCCCCACCCGAAGCTCGAATACCTCAAACAACACCCCACGAAAAATCAGCTCTTCCATGAAGGGCGCAATCAGCACGGCGAAGGCCGCCACCGCGTAGGAGGATTCCGGGGAACTGAAAAGGCGCTCAAGCGGAAAGCGGCGCTTATCGGGCAGCAAGATGGGAATCAGTTGCACTCCCACGGTCACCGCAATGCCAATGGCGATATAACTCAAGAGCCGGTGTTTTGTGAGGCGGCCCCAATGAATTCCCTCCCAGAACTTCAGCCGGTAATAAAAGACCACCAGCAGGTAAACATAGGCAAAAATCAAGACGTAGAAAATAAGTTGCGCGGCGAGCAGGAAGAAAGCATTCTGCGCGATGGCCTCTGGCGAAAGAGGCCATCCCATGATGGGCCTGAGCGCGGCATAAACCGCCAACGTTACAAAATTTGAGACGACCAGAGCGATGATGGCAAATCCGATGAACAGCAGAAGATCGCGGAAAGTCCAGGGTGCGCGGGACGAATGCGGAGACGGAGGAGGGAGCGTTTCCTGCGGGGCAGGCTCCGGTTGCATCGAATATCCGTCAAGATTCTCAAAGTGCATGCTTAGATTAAGATGGACGTTTACCCGGTCAAGCGCGTTTCAGGGAGTGCATCGGCGGGCAGCTTCCATCAGTTCACGTAAGTTCTATGGACCGTTCTGCCCGGTGCGGCGTAACGGAAATAGATTCACAAAGTTGATGGCCTGTTACCCTGAGCGAAGCCGAAGGTCTCGGCATCAGAATGACAGCGCCGATAGCCGTTTCCCAGCAACCTGCCTAGCCTCTACGTTTTCGACCGTCAGATCGTCGTCTTGCTCCGCCCAACGCAGCAGCAAGAAGCGGAATCATCACCTCATGATGTCCGGTCAACGCATAGCCGTGGCTCTTCTCACTGGGGCGCGAGGCACGGTCCGACGCAGTAGGCCGGATCAGGACATTCTGTTGTGGGCGATAGTGCTGGATAAAATCCAGATTCACCGTCGTGATGCCGCGCGGAGCGCGACCCAGGTTCGCCACCAGGCTGAAGCACTTGAGAAAGACTTCGGGCAGAATCACAGCAGAGCCGACATTCAGATAGACCCCGCCGCCATCCATTTCTTTCACCAGCGTCGCCAGCAGCAGAAAATCACGATAAGTCGCCGCGCCCAGCGAGCGGGCATCCATGGCCGGGTGCTGGTGAATAATGTCGGTCCCGATCGCTTCATGGACCGTGACCGGGATGCGCAGCCGATAAGCGGACGCCAATACGCTGTACTTTCGGAAGCGTGCCTCGCGCAAACGCGCAAGATATTGGCTCACCGCCTCGCCGAGGCCCAATCCGCGTTGATCTCCGGCTCTGATGGCCTCATGGATGTATCGGCCGGTTTCATCCGCCATGCCAAACTGCCCCTTGCCGAGGGCTGCCGGAACGTCTTCCGAGGTGGCCCCCGCCAAGGCAGTCTCAAAATCGTGAATCAGCGCGGCGCCGTTCATGGCAAAGGCCGTGATATAACCGCGGCGCATAAGATCGATCAGGACAGGACCTAGTCCTACCTTGATCACGTGCCCGCCCAGCCCCCAGATGATCGGCTTGCCCTTTTTTCGCGCTCGCTCCAGCGCCTCAATCACTGCCCTGAAACTCTCCCCAGCAAGAATTCGCGGCAGCGATTTCACCCACTGGCTGACGGAAACGCCTGACCTGCAGGGCTGCGCAAAATCCGCAACCGAGACTTTGCTGGGACGGGTTCCAAGCGGGTAAGTGCGAACGCGGTCGAGTTGGAGAGGCCGAATGCGGTAAATGGTCACGGAGAAAAAGGTATCAGGGGTCAGGTTTCGGGTGTCAGCATAAGCTATCCGAACTCAGTAATCTTAGAGTGCTCCAAACAGATAAAACCGAGCTATGCCAACACACCGGCCAGCGCTTGTCCGGTATGAGATTTAGCATGGCGCGCCACTTCTTCGGGCGGGCCGGCGACCACCACCCGTCCGCCTGCTTCTCCGCCTTCGGGCCCCAGATCAATTATCCAGTCCGCTTGCTTGATGACATCCAGATGATGCTCGATGATGATGACGGTGTTGCCCAGGTCTGTCAAGCGGTTCAACACAGCCAGCAACTGCTTTACATCGTCAAAGTGCAGGCCCGTGGTCGGCTCGTCCAGAATGTAAAGTGTGCGGCCACTCTGCCGGCGGCTCAATTCGCGCGCCAGCTTGATGCGCTGGGCTTCGCCCCCGGAAAGCGTTGTGGCCGGCTGGCCGAGGTGAATGTAACCCAGCCCCACGTCCACCAGCGTCTGGAGTTTCTGGTGAATCACGGGGATGTTCTGGAGAATGGGCAGCGCGTCGCGGACGGTCATTTCCAGCAGGTCCGCAATGGAGATACCGCGATATTTCACGGCCAGCGTTTCCGAGTTATAACGCCGTCCGCGGCAGACTTCGCAGGTCACGAAAACGTCGGGCAGGAAGTTCATTTCAATCCGCCGCAGTCCGTCGCCCTGGCAGGCTTCGCAGCGGCCGCCTTTCACGTTGAAGCTGAACCTCCCCGCGCGGTAGCCGCGTTCGCGCGATTCAGGCAGCATCGCGAACAACTCGCGGATCGGCGTAAAAACTCCGGTGTAAGTGGCGGGATTCGACCGCGGGGTTCGACCGATCGGCGACTGATCAATCACAATCACCTTATCGACATGCTCCGCCCCCTGTATCTTGCGGTGCGCGCCGGGCTCCGCCAGCGATCGATAGAGTTTCCTGGCCATCGCGCGGTAGAGGATGTCATTGACGAGAGTGGATTTTCCTGACCCGGAAACGCCCGTCACAACATTGAGAACGCCCAACGGGAACCGCACGTCAATATTCTTGAGATTATTGGCCTCGGCGCCCAACACCGAGAGGTACTTGCCATTAAGCTTCCGCCGCGTCTCAGGAACAGGAATGGAAGCGCGACCGGAAAGGTACAGTCCTGTGAGCGATTCGCTTGCCTGGGCGATCTTTTCCGGCGGGCCTGAGGCCACCAGATATCCGCCCTGCTGCCCTGCTCCGGGCCCCAAATCAATCACATAATTAGCCCGCCGGATCGTTTCCTCGTCATGCTCCACCACCAGAACCGTATTGCCAAGATCACGGAGGCGCTCCAGCGTGCCCAGGAGACGCAGATTATCGCGGGGATGCAAGCCGATGCTCGGCTCATCCAGCACGTAAAGGACTCCCCGGAGCTTCGAGCCGATTTGGGTGGCCAGTCGAATGCGCTGGCTTTCGCCGTTAGAAAGCGTGGCGGCGGAACGGTCGAGGCTGAGATATCCCAAGCCCACCTGCTCCAGAAATTCCAGACGCTCCGTTACTTCATTTAAAATGCGCCGCGCCAGAAGCTCTTCGCGCGCGGAGAGTTTCATCCCACGCACCACTTCCAGCTCGCGGCTCACGGGCAGACTGGTGAAATCCGCAATGGAAAGATCGGCGACCGTCACAGCCAGGCTTTCGGGCCGCAACCGCTTGCCGCCACACTGCGGACAAGGGACGGCGGACATATACTGCTCGAACCACTCGCGGTAACTTTCCGAAGCGCTCTCCCCATACCAGCGATCCAGAATCGGAATGATGCCTGGAAATGAATAAGTGAAGCGCGACCCGCCCGAGGCTTTGCCGTAAAGGATCAGGTTCTGAATTTTTCGCGGTAACTGGTTGAAAGGCGTCTTCAGATCAAATCCGAATTCTTCCGAAGCCCGCATCAGAGCGCGTCGCAGGGCGGCAGAACCGGAGCCAGGGCCCAGACCTCCGGCAAGCAGTGGGCGCGACCAATCGCCAACCACCTTGGCGGGATCAAATGAATAGAGGCTTCCCAGACCATGGCACGCCGGGCACGCCCCATAAACGCTGTTAAATGAAAACGAGCGCGGCTCAAGCGTCGGAATGTTAATCCCGCAGTTTACGCAGGCAGACTCCTGGGAATAGAGGCGCTCAGGGCCATTCACCAGAGCAACCAGCACCATGCCCTTGGCCAGCTTCATCGCCGTTTCGATGGACGCAGCCAGGCGGCTTTCAATGCCGGGCTTCAAGAGCAGGCGGTCCACCACCAACTCCACCGTATGATTGCGACGGCGGTCGAGCGCGACTTCTTCGTCAAGCTGGCGAATCTGGCCGTCCACGCGCGCCCGCACGAAACCCTGCTGCACGAGCTTTTCAAAAAGTTTCTTAAATTCACCCTTTCGCCCTCTCACCATCGGCGCCAGAATCATGACTCGATCGGCGGCTGAGCCGTTTTCGTCGGTCTGCTTCATCAAGTCCATGATGGTTGAAACAATCTGCTCGGTGGTCTGGCGGGAAATGGGCCGGCCACAACGGTGGCAATGCGGCGCCCCGATGGAGGTATAGAGGAGGCGCAGGAAATCGTAGATCTCCGTGATGGTGCCGACGGTTGAGCGTGGGCTTCGGCTGGTGGTCTTTTGCTCAATGGAGATGGCGGGGCTTAAGCCTTCAATCGAATCAACGTCGGGCCGCTCCAGTTGATCCAGAAACTGGCGGGCGTAGGCTGAGAGGGTTTGCACGTAGCGGCGCTGCCCTTCAGCGTAGATCACATCAAAGGCCAGGCTGGATTTGCCTGAACCACTCAGCCCTGTCACCACGGTAAGAGTGTTGCGGGGAATCTCGACGTTAATGTTTTTGAGATTGTGCTGCCGCGCGCCCCGGACGGTAATTCGGTCAATCATCAGCCTTATTCGTTACGGAGGGAATTGACACAGAACGCCAAACTTTCATGCTAGATGAGTAAAGGAAAGCGCGTCAAGCGAGGGATCGGGCGGCGGCTTCATCCAGAAACCATGCAACCGTGCCGTTGGAAGGTCTTACACGCTGGGCTGGATATAACGCGGCTGCAGGAGAGGATCGAAGTATCTGGCGCGCGATTTCAGCCTTTTCCGGACCGGCAACCAGGAAGATGATCCGGGCGGCGGCGTTAAGCACCGGATAAGTCAGTGTCAGACGCCACATGCCCAGTTTTTCAACCCAGTTAGGACATACTGCGAGGTTCTCTTCCTGAAGGGCCGGCGAGGATGGGAAAAGCGATGCTGTGTGACCGTCTTCGCCAAGCCCCAGAAAAATGAGGTCCAGCCGAGGCCATTTCTCAGACGAATCCGCCGCGATGGTTTGAAGTTCCGCGGCATAGCTTTGTGAAGCCGCGTCGCGGTCAGGCTCTTCAGCAGCCATGCGATGAAAGTGGCCGCTGGGTAATGCAATTTTATCCAGCATCGCTTCGCGGATCATTCTGTAATTGCTTTCGGCGCTGGTAGGAGGAACGCACCGTTCATCAACCTGAAACAAGTGAACACGCGACCAGGGAATCCGGCTGGAAAATTGCTGCGTTGCCAGAAGTTCGTAAAGACTCTTAGGAGTATGGCCGCCAGAGAGCGCAATGGAGAAAGGCCTGCCGTCGGGTTTGGTCTGGCTCGTAATTTCCGCGAGTTGCGCAGCGGCAGCCTGACTCAGTTCTTCCAGATTTTTGAATATACGAATTTCAGGCGTGGGCATAGATCAGCGGTCAACAGGCCAATGCGGCGCTACAATTCCTGCCATTTGCGTCCATCCCGTTCGATGAAGGCATCGGCCTCCGGAGGGCCCCACGTGCCCGATTCATAGAAGGAAAGCCCTTTCTTGCCGTCTTCCTTCCAGCGATTGAGCAGCGGTGTGAGCACTTCCCAGGCAAGATCAACAAAATCATCGCGGGTGAAAAGCATGGGATCGCCGAGCATGCAATCGAGCAGAAGCGTTTCGTATGCCGTGGTAGGCGGTGTCTGGCCAAAGGCATCTTCGTAGTGAAATTCCATCGTCACAGGCCGAATCTGCATCGTGGTGCCGGGAATTTTGGCGTTGAACATCAAGGACATGCCTTCATCCGGCTGGATATGAATCGAGAGATTGTTCGGCTCAATAGAAGTGGTTCCCGTGCCTTTGAATAGCAGGTGTGGCGCCCGCCGGAACTTGATGGTGATTTCCGAAATCCGCTTCGGGAGGCGTTTGCCCGAGCGCAAATAAAAGGGAACATCGGCCCAGCGCCAATTGTCGATGAAAAGCTTCAGCGCCGCGTAAGTTTCGGTGGTGGATTGAGGCGAGACTTTGGGTTCCGAACGATACGCGGGCAGCTTTTTTCCGTCAACCCAGCCTTCCACATACTGCCCTCGCACCACATATTCGCTTAGCCGGTCAAGCGGGATGGGACGGATGGCTCGCATCACCTTGGCTTTTTCGTCCCGGACGGCCCTCGCATCAAAGATGGCGGGAGGCTCCATGGCGATGAGACTCAGCAGAGAGAGGACATGATTTTGAATCATGTCTCGCACGAGTCCGGCTTCCTCGTAGTAGGCTCCCCGGTTCTCAACTCCAATCTCTTCGGCCACCGCAATCTGCACGTGATCGATATAACGCCGGTTCCAGAAAGGCTCGAAGATTCCGTTGCCAAAGCGGAAAACCAGGAGATTCTGCACCGTCTCTTTGCCCAGATAGTGGTCAATACGATAGATCTGATCTTCCTTGAAAACGCTCGTAACCGCCTGATTCAGCTCGTGGGCGGATTGCAGGTCACGCCCGAAAGGCTTTTCAATGACAATGCGCGTCCACGTTTTGTCCTGCTCCTTAGGTTCGGCAAGCCCCACGGCTCCAAGATGATTCACGATGACCGGAAAGAAGCTGGGCGGAGTAGCCAGGTAGAACAGCCGATTGCCGCTGGTGCCGCGCTGCTGATCCAGTTGATCGAGGAGTTTTTTCAGTTGATCGTAAGCTTTCGCGTCGCCGAAGTCATCGGAGATGTAGTGGACGTCCCTGGTGAAAGCATTGACAGCCTCGCAGTCAGAATCCGGAAGGTTCAGATATTGCTTCACCGCTTTCTGCATCTTGTCGCGGAAACTCTCATCGGTGTATTGCGTCTTGGCGCAGCCGATCACGGAGAAGCCGTCGGGCAGAAGACCGGCTCGCGACAAATAGTAAAGCGCAGGCACCAGTTTACGCTCCGTCAAGTCTCCGGAAGCGCCAAAGATCACCATCGCGCAGGGCGCGGGAACACGGTGCTCAGCGGATTTCTCAGTCTGGACGCGCGTCGCTTCCTTCAGTTCAGTCATAGAGGATTCCCTCATTCAGCGAATTGACCATCGGCACGATTATTTTGAATGCTGTTATTCCGAGTCCTTCACTTGTCATCCTGACGCCGAGTGCAGCGAGGCGGAAGCATCCCCCTATTTCGCTCAGAATAAACTCCGCGCGGAATCTTAACGGCAGTGACTAGAAGTCGTTTCAAAACTCTTCAGATAATCAAGACCGTGGCGAAAAATCTACCAAACTGTCATCCTGAGGAGCCGAAGGCGACGAAGGATCGCTGTATTTAATGGATTCTACAAATACGGGGATGCTTCGCTTCGCTCAGCATGACAGTCTCCGGGTTTTTCAGTAACGTATTGGACGAGTAGAGCAAGGTTTTGAAAACAGCTTCTAGTGATAAGTGACAAGCACAAGCAAACAGAGCCTCGAATTAATTCTTTGCTTATCACGAATCACTCATCGCTCATTGCTGTTTTTTCTGGCTCCTCGGAATCACAGCTTGCAGGTGTTTTTCAGCAACCTGCTACTGGCCCAGCAGCTCGTGGGCTTTCTCGACGACGTGAGCTTTAGTAAATCCCAGCTTCTCCGCGATCACCTGGTAAGGCGCGGAAGCGCCGAAGCGATTCAGGCCAATCACGGCGCCCTGGGGCCCTACGTAACGCTCCCAACCCAGCGGTGAGGCGGCCTCAATGGCCAGTCGAGCCGTAAAATGCGCCGGGAAAACATCGTCCTTGTACTTCTGAGGCTGCTTTTCGAAAAGGTCCCAACAGGGCATGCTCACCACTCGCGCGGCCAGCCCTTCATTCCGGAGTTCCTCGAAGGCCTCGATAGCCAGGAAAAGTTCGGAGCCTGTAGCGATCAGCAGCACCCCGCGTCCTTTGCCGGGCGTATCGGCGAGCACGTAAGCGCCGCGCGTTAGACCCTCCGCGGAGGCGTATCGATCCCTGTCGATAACCGGGAGTTTCTGACGCGTCAGCACCAGCGCCACCGGGCCTCCCTTGCGTTCGATAGCCACTCGCCAGGCCACGGCCGTTTCATTGGCGTCGCCAGGGCGAATCAGGCAGAGATTAGGAATGGCGCGCAGCGACGGCAGATGCTCGATGGGTTGATGAGTGGGGCCATCTTCACCGAGAAAAACGCTGTCATGCGTGTAGACAAAAATGGAATGCGCACCCTCCAGCGCCGCCAGCCGGATGGTGGGTCGCATGTAGTCGGAAAAATTGAAAAAGGTCGCCCCGTAAGCTATCAGCCCGCTCAAAGCCAGCCCGTTCACAATAGATCCCATCGCGTGCTCGCGGACCCCAAAATGCAGATTGCGACCTCCATAGCTGCCCTTTTGAAAGTCTCCGAATCCTTTCAGGTAGGTATCGGTTGAGGGGTTCAAATCCGCCGAGCCGCCCACGAGCGTCGGCAAACTCGAAGCAATCGCGTTCAAGACTTGTCCGGACGCCTGACGAGTAGCCAGAGAGCCGTCGGAGGGCTTGAAAATGGGAATTTTGCTTTGCCAGCCTTCAGGAATCTCCCCATACACATAACGATCCCATTCTGCGGCCAATTGGGGATAGGTCCTCTGATAAGCCTGAAGCCGCTTTTGCCACTCTTCTTCCAATTGCTTACCCCGCTCAATAGCCTTGCGAAAATGAGCAAGGGCTTGAGGCGGAATGTAAAATGCGGGTTCCACAGGCCAGCCTAAATTCTGCTTAGTCAGCTTCACTTCTTCTTCGCCCAGCGGGCTGCCATGGGCCTGATAAGAATCCTGCTTATGAGGACTGCCATAACCGATATGAGTGCGAACAATGATCAGTGACGGTCGTCCTTTTTCTCCCTCAGCAGTCCGCAAAGCATTCTCCACTGCCGCAAGATCATTTCCGTCTGAAACGCTCTGCACAAACCATCCATAAGCTTCAAATCGCTTCCCGACGTCCTCTGTAAAAGCCCATTCCGTGGGGCCTTCGAGAGAAACAAGATTGCTGTCGTAAAGGTAGATCAGATTATCCAGGCCCAGATGACCTGCCAGCGATGCGGCCTCTGAAGAGACCCCTTCCATCAGGTCGCCATCACTGATCAGGGCATAAATTTTATAATCCACAAGGGTATGATCAGGACGATTGAAATGAGCAGCCAGATATTT
>DATGKJ010000154.1:0-2777 GCA_035294685.1 Terriglobia bacterium
CTATCTTTTCCCGAAAAGAATCGCTTCTGATAGTAGTAACAAGGCCCCCAGATGAGCGTGCAACCCACATTCAGGTGCTCACCGCGCACCTGGCGATCCATATCCTGGGGTCCCACGCCTTCCGCCGGGTTTTCATAATGCGAGCAACCGGCGGGGTGAATGTGAACGTCGCCCGAATACCACCCATACTGGCTCGGGTCAATCCAACGCTTCAGCCGGAAGGACAATTCCTTGGGACCTTCGGTGTTCACCGTGAAATGCTTCGTTTCAGTGAGATATTCCGGGCCTCCCGTGTAGGTCACCGTATAGGAGCCGGTTGGAAGCGAAATCCGCTCTCCGTTGGCCCGGTAGATTTGCGGCTGGAAGTAGAAGTCGGGCGCAAGCCTCTTGGCGGGATTGGGATAGATGCGTCCATACGCGTCGCGGAAGATGAAAGAAGCCATCGCCGGCTGCCCTTTTTCGTCATGGACTTGCAGGGTGATGGGCCTTGAGGGAGCGATCTTAAAAAGAATGGTCGTTTCATTCAGGAATCCTACGTCTTGCGTCCCCTGCCCCACGCTGAATCCCAGCGTGGCTGAGCGCTCGCCAGCGTCTCGGCTGTAAATCATGAGGATGCGATATTCCAGCCCGAACCCGGACAGACGCTGTACCGGAGGCGAGTTGGGATAGCCCGGCGGCTCGAGAGTCCTCGAAAGAAGAGAAATTTCCGCCCAGCGCTCCCGAACATCTGCGGGCGTGAGTCGCTCGGAAGGCGAGGGATTCCCGGTGGAGGGAATATAGACCGGGCCGCTATTGGGGCTGCTGACTTCCAGAGGCGCAGTGACTCCGGCTTGATTGATGACCTTGACGAGGAACAGCCGCGCGCCGTCCTGTATCAAATCCAGCGCCGCTGGGCCGCGCTGGACGCCGACACGCTCTTCAGCATTAATCGTCACCGTGACCAGAGTATATTTGTCCAGAATCGCCGCGGCTTTGGAAACCGCGGCTTGAGGATCGGGATCGGCGAAGGCTTGGTCAATGCCTTGCTGATCTTTTGAAGTGAGAGGCTGTCCGTAAAAAGCGAGGTCTCGTTCAATCTCGCGGACTCCGTCAGAAAAAGGCTGCAAAGGAACCGGCGGTTTTGAAGCCGCCCGGAGAAGAGCAGGTTTGAGGCCAGTTCCCAGGCAAAAGAACAGGATCAAGCTCGCTGCGCGAACCCCTACAATTTTTCGCAATTCCATCGCGTTGAACCTCACCGAAAACCGAGTGCGTCGTTAGCTGCCAACGCCGGATGGTCAAAGATTCGCTACGGTTGTTGTGATAGAGATAGTACATTTCCTGATTAACGTTGTCTACCCGGAGAGCTACGTTGCCTTTCCTCACTTTTGGCAGATTTCTGCAAAATGCTTGCAATCGGTCATTTCGAGCCCTTCCCCGGTCATTCTGAATTCTCCCTCTTGTCATTCTGAGTGAAGCGAAGAATGACAAGCTTTCAGGATTTCTCAGCAAACTGCTTATGAATTTCACTTTGCGCCTTGGCGCCTTTGCGAGAGGCTTTTTTCTCCGGCGCATCCGTCAATCCATTGCGGTCGAGCTTGACGTTCGTTCCTCGCAATCAACAGAAAAGAATGGGCTTAACTGAAAAATCAGAAAATTGTTCGTCATTCGGTGACACGGAATTGGCATGTGGGGCGCATGGCATGCGCCTGGGGCGAACGCCGTCTGCACTCACGTTCGCGCGCTATCATTCTGGGGAGCCGCAAGCGGTTCCTTCGCTTCACTCAGGACAGGCTCTGAGTGAAACGAAGGAAGAATCCCTGCAGGGGTCTGATTCTCCAAATACCGAGATTCTTCACTCGCTCAGACAGCCCGCAGGTTTGCCAGAGCTGAAACGGATGAGGCAAGAGAGCACCACACAGTGGCCAGCGGTCTTATTGAAGATATGTTAGGATGAACTTTTCAAGAAAGACTTCGCCTCCTTATCAACCACCTTTTCAGGAGACTTCGTTATTCCTTCGATTACCGGCAAGCTGAGAGCAATTCCGCTCGGAGGGCTGGGCGAATTCGGCATGAACGCCATGGCCTTCGAGTACGGCGACGAGCTCATTGTGGTGGACTGCGGCGTGATCTTTCCGGACGCCGAATTGCCCGGCGTGGACGTCGTCATTCCCGACATTACCTACCTCCGCGAAAACCAGAGCCGGCTGCGGGCCATCGTCCTCACGCACGGCCACGAGGATCATATTGGCGCCTTGCCTTACGTGCTGGATGAAGTGGATGCGCCGGTCTATGGGACGCCGTTCACCCTGGCCTTAGTCCGCGCCCGGTTGGAAGAGCATGGCATGGCTGAGGATGTGGAATTGCGAGAGATGTCGCCGAACACCCCGTTTGAAGTGGGGCCGTTTCAGATTGAGTTCATCCACTTAACCCACAGCATTATTGATGCGGGAGCGCTCGCTATCACCACGCCGCTCGGGACGATTATTCATACGGGAGACTTCAAATTCGATCCTACCCCTACGGATCAGCGGGTGAGCGATCTGCACACACTGGCGGATTACGGACGCAAAGGCGTGCTGGCCCTGTTTTCGGATTCGACCAACGTGGAAAGGCCCGGCATGACGCCTTCCGAGCGGGCTGTGCGCGAGCGATTTTCGGAAGTGCTGGCGGAGGCGAAGGGAAGAGTGCTGATCTCGTGTTTTGCCACTTCTCTCCACCGCATGCAGATTGTGGCCGACCTGGCCAGGGAACATCACCGCCGGCTCTGCTTTATTGGCCGCAGCATGTTCAAGAATTCG
>DATGKJ010000155.1:0-5716 GCA_035294685.1 Terriglobia bacterium
TTTCAAAACCGATGGGCATTCAGTTCACTTACCATAACCACATCCGGGAATTCGAGCGCCTGGGCAATACGGATGGTTACGAGATCCTGCTGACCCGATGCGATCCTAAGTTCGTGAAGATGGAAATGGACATCTTCTGGATCACTTACTCCGGGCGCAATCCCCTTCCCTACTTCCAACGCTTTCCGGGTCGCTTCCCCCTGCTTCACATCAAGGACCTGAAGAAAGGCATCACGGTTAATCCCGACGAATTTCCGGGTCGAAGTCCCAATCCTTTCACCGAGGTCGGCCAGGGCCGCATTGACTGGCCAAAAATTTTCGCGCATGTCGGCCAGGCGGGCGCAAAGCACATCTTTGTGGAGCAGGATGAGTGCGACGTGCCGCCGCTTGAAGCCATTAAGATCAGCTATCGATATCTTAAAAATCTTCGCCTGAGCTGATTGGGTCCGAGTAACACCCCTCACCCGGCTCGCAACGCTCGCCACCCTCTCCCATCGGGAGAGGAGGAAGATAACAGATACTCGCCCTTTCCCTTTGGGGAGAGGGCGCCCGAGGAACGAGGGCGGGGTGAGGGGCCGCTATTGAGAGCTATCCCTCATAAAGCTCCAGCCATCACGCGCTCACCTGGCAATAACCCCTTGCAGGATATCGACGATTCGCCCCGTTCGTGTATTCAGGATCAGGACATTCGACCCCAGCACGCCTCGCCGGCAGTAACAATCTCGCGGCAGGGGCGGCAATTCCCGCTCAAGATCATAAGGAAGCGGTGTCAGTCGCTTCTGCAATCCCGGAGGCAGCGTGCTATCGCGCTCAAGGTGCTTTTCGAGTCCCGGCGGGAGATTGCCTCCGCGTTTTGCCAGCCCGGGCGGCAAACCCTGATGATGCGAGCCATAATAGGCTCGGATAATACTCGCTTCACGCGACCCAAAGGTGATTGCCTTCTGGCTACGATTGCCAAGGCCGTGCTCGCCTTCGTATTCCTGCCCTTGATGACCATGCCCGTGCTCACCGCTCTTACCCTGCCCTGCCCAAGCGATCGGAGCAGCGGCATAGCCTAACGCCAGCGGCCCCCAAAAAATCGCCACGATCCACAGCAAACTGGAAATTGATTTCACAGCGGACTTTCGATCTCGAGCGTTTCTCTGTGCTGCCATGGCGCTCCTCCGTGGTAATGTATTGAGGCGATAATAGCATTAAAAACATAAGTTCGTCATTTAAGATCGACAAAATGGATTAACAAAAACCGCAAGCTGTCACCCTGAGCGAAGCCGAAGGGCTCACTCAGAATGACAGCGAAGGAATCCTTCGGATTTGCCCTTCTACCTTCCACCTTTCACTTCCCTGCCCCTTGCCGCAGCCATTCATTGCGCAGTTGAATCTGCTGAGGAGTTGCGTTCGGGAGTTCTGTGATCGTGTAACGGTCAGGCGTGGGGGGATCGAGTTTCACTAGGATTCTCTCGCGCTCGCCATAGCGCTCAACCATAAAGGGAACGGAGGCGCCCGGGGGGTACATGCGGAGGCGCTCCCGGAGCGGCTGTGTGGCCAGGGAAAGGTTATCCACTGAAATCAGAACATCGCCACGGCTCAATCCCGCCCGTTCCGCTGCGCCGCCCGGCCTGACGGCCAAGATTCGGACTCCCGTATCGGCGGGCTGAGTCAATGCGCCCAGCGAGGGCGGAGCGCCCGGATCGGTTGAAACATCCAGTCTGAAACCTACAGCCGCCAGGGCCTGATCATAAGGCAAGGGGGCTGTTCCCTGAACGCACCGTCGGAAGAAATCCGTAAAGTCGCTGCCCGTTATGGAATCCAGCGCCTTGAGAATATCGTCTTCCGTGTATCCCCGGCCTGGCAGATAATACGTGGCAGCCGGAGCGTCATAAAAGCGGTTGAACATCGCGCGCATGACATCATCCAGGCTTTTGCGCCCTTCGGTTCGCGCCCGGATTTCAAGGTCCATCAGCATGCCCAGGATCGCGCCTTTGTTGTAGTAGGAAATGGTGGAGTTTACAAAATTGGTCTGCTGCATTTGCGGCGCGCGATCGTAAAACCAGGCATGGAAGCTGGAGCTTTCGGCTGACATCATCGCGCGTCCCGGCTCCCGCTGATATTCCCGAATCTCATCGGCCAGCCGACCCAGAAAGTCTTCGTGGCTCCAAACGCCAGATCGAAGAAGATGGACGTAAGAATAGTATTGCGTGACGCCCTCGGCAAACCAGAGCGAGCGCGTATAGACCTCATGGGTGTAATCAAAAGGCCCCAATCCCGCGGGCCGCAGCCGCTTGACATTCCACAAATGGAAGAACTCATGGGCCGCCACTTCAAGCGCCTGAGAAAGCGCCTCGCTGCCGGTTTCGCCCCGTAGGATGATCTCCGTGGAATTCAGATGCTCCATGCCGTCGCCCTGGGTAATGAAGGGCGTCACATGAAAGAGAAACGTGTAAGCCTGAAAATCGGGCGCGGGCATCATCGACATCTCGGAATGAACGATCTTGCGCAGGCCGTCAGCAAGCTCCTTGGTCCATTGCGAGGCGCTTTCCGTTCCCTCTCCATAAGCATGGACGACCACGCGGAAGACCTTCCCATGATCGTTAAACTCGGTCGCCTCATCATGGGTTGAAATCTCCATCGGCGTGTCAATCAGCCGGTCATAGTTTGGCGCATGAAAGGTGCGCTGCGAGGTTGAAAGGGAAAAGCCGCTGAAGACCTTGGTTCCCTGCCCCCAGGCCGTCGGCGTCTCAACCCTCAGCGCAATCGGGTCGCGCTTATGACCGGCAACGTACATATAGACCGCTCCGCCGTTGATGTTGGCATGAAACGGGTCAAACTGTGCGAAGCTGCCGGTCAGGTCGTTCGCAAAGACGAAATAACGAACGGTTAAGGCGCCCCCGGCGTTTTGCGCATCCACTCTCCAGGTTTGCTTATCGGTGTTCGTCCACGATAAGGGCTGGCCCTGAGCGCCCACCGCGTCGAATTGCTGGACGTTTTTGGCAAAGTTGTAAATCGCATAGCGTCCGGGCGCCCATGCCGGCATCACGAAATCCAGCGACGGCTGGCGGACGTTTTCCACGTGAATCTCCACCTGGATAAGGTGAGTTGAGGGACGCAACAGGCGAAGGTGATACTCAAGCCCCAAGGGTGAAGGCTCGCTTGCCGCTGCGGCAAGCCGCGCGACCGTCAGGAAAACGATGGCCAGCAGGAATGAGCGTGAAAGCGATTTAACCTGTGGGATTCGATGAGAGGCTTTAGCTACACACAACCGGCTTTTTCTGATCATGGTGGAAAAGTCCTGAGGGAGGATGTGGCTCAAAAGGCGTGCCCGATGTTTCTGTAAGGCAATGGCTCCCTGCAAACGTGAGGCGCTGGACAATCCGTGACTCTCTTCATCACCTCGCCAGTATAGCCGTTGTGCTGGAAGTTGGTAAACCGCTGAGGAAGCTCAGGCTGGATCAGGCCAAACCTAATTTGCGCGGAGTGCAGACATGGGATCGATCCGGGAGGCGCGGCGGGCAGGAATATAACCCGCCAATATGGCGACGGAAGCAAGGATTACGACGATGGCTGCAAACGTCACTGGATCGGACGGAGTAATCCCAAAAAGGAGTGACGCGATCAAACGCGCAACCGCAAGAGAAGCTGCCACCCCAATGGCGACGCCGATGAGCGCCAGCCGCAACGTAGCGCGAAGGACCAGGAGCTGAACGTTGCCGGGTGTCGCGCCCAGTGCCATCCGAATGCCAATCTCCTGCGTTCGCCGCGTCACCGAGTATGAGATGACGCCGTAAATGCCCAGCGCAGCCAAAATGAGGCCGAGGGCGGCGAAGCATGTTACCAGCAGCATGAAAAAGCGGCGCGGCGAGACGGCATGGTCCACGATCTGTTGGATGGGCACGAAGGCCGCGGCGGGCTGATTCGGGTTCAGTTGGCGGAGCGTGCGTAGCACGCTGTCCGCCAGTGTGTCCGGCGGTAGCTTCGTCCGAATCACGAGCTCTGCCCCTGCAGGCCCCGCCTGAGTCGCTGGGTAATAAACTTGCCAGCCGGGCGCTCCTTCCACGCTGGTTTCGCGGACGTCAGCAACCACTCCGATCACAAGCAGGCTCTGGCCATCGCGGACCGCGATCTGCCCGACCGCATTTCCTTGGGGCCAGAGTGCGCGCGCAAGCGCCTCGTTAATGACGATGACCTTCCGCCCGTTGGGGCTATCCTCCCACGAGAAATCGCGCCCAGCCACCAGACGCATTCCCATCGCCCGGAAAAAGCCCGGCGTGACCACATACACGAGGGGACTCGGGGCCTCGCCCGTGCGATATATCTTGCCCTCGACTTTCAGTTCGCCCCAGTTTCGATTGCGGCCTAGCGGCAGGTAGTCCACGATCCCAGCGGCCTCGACGCCGGGAATTGCTTCGATATGGCTCAGAATTTGCTGGAAGATCACGCTCCGCTTCGCCGGGCTGCCTCCGTCGTCATAGTCTACCTTAATCGCAGCCGCGTGGCTCGGTTCGAAGCCCAAATCGACGTCCAGTACGTGAAGAAAGCTTCGCAGCAACAATCCCGCGCCAATCAGCAGCACGCAGGCAAGGGCGACTTCAGAGACGACCAGCACACCCCGCAGGCGGTCATGTTTTCGGCCGTCGCTCATTCCCGGCCCGGCATCTTTCAGCGCCTCTTGCAGATTCACGCCAGAGATTCTGAAACCGGGAAGCAGGCCGAAAAGAGCGGCGGCCACAACCGTGATGAGCACCGTCCAGGCGAGGGCGCCGCCGCCTACGCGCACATCGCTAAGAAGCGGAAGCGCAATCGATCCCTGATGAGCCAGGTATTGGGTGATGGCATAAGCGATTCCAAGGCCGAGCGCTGCGCCGGCGCTCGCGAGGACCAGGCTCTCCGTCAACAACTGGCGAATGAGCCGTCTTCGCCCCGCGCCAAGCGCAATGCGCATGGCAAACTCCTTGCTTCGCGCAGCAGCGCGTCCAAGCAGAAGATTCGCAAGATTGACGCAAACAATGAGCAGAATAAAACCTACTGCGCACCACAGCACGATCAGCGAACGATGCAGCCGGCCGGTTACATACACCTTCAGTGGAGTAAGGTGGGCCTTATACCATCCCTTTGTGGTTGGATATTTAATGTTGAAGTAAAGCCGCGGCGCAACGAGATTTGCATCCGCCTGCGCCTGGGGCAGGCTCACGCCAGGCTTGAGGCGTCCAATCATGGTGAGATCGTTTCCATCGTCGCGCCAGTCGTCCAAAACAAACGGTGTGAAGAGGTCGACCTTCTCACCGGGAGAAAATACCGCGCCGAAATCGAAACTCGGCGGCAAAACGCCGATTACGGTCACCGCCTGGCCATTGAGATCGATGGCCTTGCCCACGATCTTGGGATCGGCCGCAAACTGGCGCCTCCAATAGGCATTTGCCAGCAGAGCCACGGGATGACTGCCCTTCCGTGCATCATCGGGCGTGAACAAGCGGCCAAGCGACGGCTCGACGCCTAACACCTGAAAGAAGCTCCGAGTCACGTAAATGCCAGTCGCAGGCACGGGCTCGCCGCGGCCCGTCAGCCGGTAATTGTCCTCCGTGGAAAAGGCGAAATAGCCTGCTACGTCCTGGAAAGAATGATTTTGGGCGCGAAACTCTTCGAAAGCATCGGCGGAGTAAGTCTCGCAAGAGAAGCCGCACTTCGTCGGAGGCGGAGCGATCCAGACTAACTGTTGGGGATT
>DATGKJ010000156.1:0-3787 GCA_035294685.1 Terriglobia bacterium
GCTGGATCGCTCATATAAAGCCCGCCCAGCAGCAGAATCGGCTTGCGAATGCCGGCGGCGCGCAACTCCAGAGCTTCCTCAACCGTGGCGACGCCGAACCAATCTGCGCCGCATTCATCCAGGAGTTTGGAGACACAGACCGCTCCGTGGCCGTAGGCGTCCGCCTTGACCACGACCATGACTTTGCGGGCGTCGGCCAGTTGGCGCACGCGCTCATAGTTGCGGCGCAGCGCGGAGCGGGAGATTTCAACCCAGGTGGGACGGAGAAGTTTGTCGGTGTGTAAGGGCACGATGCGTATTTGTCATGGTCGGGACCTGTTGCTTCACCTGATATGCGCCGCGAAGCAGGGGGCTTCGGTCACCTCTCGAATGGAATACTAAGCTCCATTCTCTGAAGCGGCATAGTTTTCAAAGCGCGTGTAAGGTTTCAGGAATACAAGTTTGAATGGCCCCGTCGGTCCATTGCGCTGCTTGCCGATATTGAGTTCCGTAACGACGCCTGGCTCATCGAAGCCTCCCTCGCTCGCGCCGCGATGAATGAAGATCACCATGTCGGCGTCCTGCTCAATCGAGCCGGAATCCCGCAGGTCGGAAAGTTGCGGCTCGCGGCCTTTCCCAGCCTCGGGAGCCCGGCTGAGTTGCGAGAGAGCCACAACGGGAACGTTCAGCTCCTTGGCAATGCCTTTCAGCCCCCGGGAGATATAGCTGACTTCCTGGTTGCGATTCTCGAAGCGACCGTGCCCGGTGACAAGTTGCAGGTAATCAATAATGACCAGATCCAATCCTTTCTCCGCCTTCAGCCGGCGAGCCTTGGCTCGGATTTGCATCACACTCAAAGCCGGAGTGTCATCGATATAGATGGGAGCTTCCGCCAGGCGGCCCAGCGCCTTGGTCATTTTGGCCCAATCTTCCTGGCTGGCAAATCCGGTGCGTAGTTTGTGGCTGTCGATGCGGCCTTCCGAACAGAGCAGGCGAATGAGCAGCGATTCCTTGCTCATTTCCAAGGAAAAGACAGCCGCTGTTTTCTTCTGCTGGGTGGCGGCGTGGGCCGCCATGTTCAAAGCCAGGGCAGTTTTACCCAGCGAGGGACGCGCCGCAATGATGATGAGTTCCCCGGGCTGAAGTCCCGAAGTCATGCTGTCGAGCACTTCAAACCCGGTCTCGATTCCCGTCACGCCCTGACGGCGATCAAACAGGACGTCGAGCGTCCCAAAACTGGATTTGACGATATCCTGCACCCGGTAGAAGCCGGATTGCACGTCCTTTTCGGCAATCTCAAAGATCTGGCTCTGCGCGAGATCCAGCAGCGTTTCAGGGTCGTCTGCCGCCTCCAGGCAGCGAGCGATGATATTGTGAGATGCGTTGATCAGCCCGCGAAGCACGGACTTTTCTTTAACAATCCGAACGTATTCGGCGGCGCTGGCAGTCGAGCCAATCGGCACGCCATCAATCAACGAAGCGAGATAGGCTGTGCCGCCTGCCTTTTCGAGCAGGCCATCCTTTTCCAACTCCTCGGCAATCGTCACCAATTCGGCGGGGCGACCCCTTTCCGAAAGTTCCACCATTTTCTGGAACGTTACGCGATGGGATTCAGAATAGAAATCGCCAGTCTTCAGGACTTCCAGCGCGAGATTAAGGGAACTGTTATCGAGCAGAATGGAGCCGAGCAAGGCGCGCTCAGCTTCGAGATTGTGGGGAGGGGCCTTATCGGTGACCGGGCTGGCTGCCATGAATCCAACAGTGCCTCGTTCAGGTGAAAACGTCAAGCACGTCCTAGGGGAGTGGGTTCCAAGCCATTCGCGCAGCGCTTTTTCAGACGGAAAGGAAGCTGTTGCCTTATGCTTTCGGAGATTCCTTCTGGGGTTCTGCCGGGGTTGCCGAGGCTTCGGCTTTTGCCGGCTGCTCGGCCTGAGCTTCAGCCTGACCCTCAGCTTCCACTGCCACTTTAATTTTGGCCGTGACTTCACGATGGAGCCTTATGGGAACCTCGTGCTCGCCAATGGTCTTCAGAGGGTTCGATAAGTGAATCTTCCTACGATCGATGTTGTATCCTTGCGAGGTCAACTGCTCGGCGATATCCAGCGTGGTGACAGAACCGAAAAGCGTGCCTTGTTCGCCAGCCTTGCGCGTGAAGACAAGGCGCAAGCCTTCCAGAAGCTTGGCAAGCTCTCCCGCCTGGTCTCTTTCCTGCGCTTCCTGTTTCAGGAATTTCTGCCGTTGTTGTTCAACCCATTTCCGATTCTGTGGCGTGGCGGCGATGGCAAGTTTTTTGGGGAGCAGGTGATTGCGTCCGTAGCCGTCCGCCACCTTGACGATCTGCCTGCGCGCGCCCAGATTGTCTACGTTTTCAATAAGTATCACTTCCATGCTAGTGCTCCAAAAATTTGACTTAAGAATGCGGCGCCAGCCTGTCATTCCGAGGGGTCGAAAAACCAGTGATCAGTGACGAGTGATAAGCAAAAAATCAATCCGAGGTCTTGGTTGCTTTTGCTCGGTTTATCTTGAACGAAATACAGGCACTCTTCGCTATCGCTCAGAATAACAGGCTACAGAGGTTATTCAGCAGTGCAGTCTGCTACAGTTCGGTTGCGAAGGGCAGCAAGGCGATGTTCCGGGCTCGTTTAATGGCTACCGCTAACAGGCGCTGGTGAGGCGAACAGGTGCCGGTGAGCCGGCGCGGAAGAATCTTGCCACGCTCGGAAACGAACTGCCCGATGAGTTTGACCTCTTTATAGTCAATCACGTCGATCTTTTCATCGCAGAACTTGCACACCTTGCGGCGCCGGAAATATTGCTTGCGCCCTGCCGCCGCGGCGGCGGTTGCCGGAGCGCCAGACTTGGCTCCACGCGCCTCCGGCTTTGCGTTTCTTTTCCCGTTCATAGACCCATCTCTCCTTTAGACCTGGCCAGCTTCCGCAGCTTGAGGCGCGGAAGCGTGGGCAGGGGCAGGCTGCTTCGGCTTTTGTCTGGACAATCTTTTCGCGCGTAATTCGGCCATCTTGGCCGCGCGCTTCTGCTCCTCGTCAATCCGAATCGTAAGAAATTTGACGATGGCGTCGGCCACCTTCATGCGGCGCTCAAGTTCAGATACCGTGTGGGGAGTTCCTTCCAGAACAAAAAGCACGTAGAAACCTTCCCGCTGGCCTCGCACGCGGTAAGCCAGTTTTCGCCGTCCCCACTTTTCGGTCTTCTCCAGTTTCCCGCCGGCTGCGGTGGCGTATCCTTCCATCTGCGCAATCGCCTTGTCAATTTCGTCGTCCGGCGCGTCTGGCCGAAGGATAAAGAGCACTTCATATCGATGCATAAACCCTCACTCGTCGTTCAGGATGAGACCCGCCGATTATATTGATTCATCGCCGTCTGAACGTTTTCTCGAAGAATCACGCCGACGGCCTCGGCGGCGCGGTCCACCATTTCCGCCACAGCTTCCAGATCCGCGTTACGAAACCGGCGCAGAACGTAATCGGCCCGGTCGGAAATCGGATGATCCGGCTTGACGCCCATTCGGACGCGAACGAATCGGTCGGAACGTATGGCGCCGATGATGGATTTCAGGCCGTTATGACCTCCGGCGCTCCCATGGTCTCGAATGCGAACAACCCCGAGAGGGAGATCGACCTCATCCAGAAGCACAATCAGATCATCACTTTGAATCTGGCGCCGTTCAAGCAGCTGTCCCACCGCCAGGCCGCTTAAGTTCATGTAGGTTTGCGGCTTGGCCAGAATCACATCCGTATGATCCATCCGAGCCTTGGCGATCAGCGCCTGTCCTTCCGGCCTTGAGATT
>DATGKJ010000157.1:0-5513 GCA_035294685.1 Terriglobia bacterium
AAAGTTCGCGGCCCATCCCGGGATACTGCGATCCCTGGCCGGGAAACAGGAAGGCTATCTTGTGCAAAGTGTTCGTCAGTGGTTTGTTGTATGAAGCATTGTGGGAGGGCCGCTTTTGGCCATCCTCTTTTTTATTCTTTCGCAGACTTCCTCAAGCGGATTGCTGAGAAACGTTCCGAAACCATGTCATTCCGTCGCCGCTCGCTCGGGCCTTTCTACCAGCGGATCAGCGCTGCCCCCCATGTAACGCCCGCGCCGAATGCCGACATCAGAATCAGGTCGCCCTTCTTGATGCGCCCGCCTCGCACGCATTCATCCAGGCACAGGGGAATGGAGGCGGAGGAAGTATTGCCGATGCGATTGATGTTGGAATAGACCTTCTCGGGAGCCACTCCTAAACGTTCCCGAACAGCGTTGGTGATCCGCTGATTGGCCTGATGAGGAATGAACAGATCCAGCTCCTCAGGTTTGACGTTGGCCTTTTCCAGCACGCGGCGCGAGACTTCCTCCAGGCTCCGCACCGCCACCTTGAAAAGCTCGTTGCCCCGCATCTTGATATAGTGCTCACGCGCCCTCACCGTTTCGCACGAGGCCGGTTTGGCGGCGCCGCCGGCAGGGATGTAAAGATGCTCCGCAAACGCGCCATCCGTATGCATCTCGGTCGCGAGTATCCCCGAAGGCGGTGAAGCCGGCCCGATGATCCCCGCCGCCACCCCATCGCCAAAAAGCACGCACGTGGCGCGGTCCTGGTAATCCAAAAAACGGGAAAGCAATTCAGCCCCAATAACCAGCACATACCTGGCCTTGCCTGTGCGGATGAACTGTTCCGCAACGGTCATGCCGAAAAGAAAGCCGGAGCACGCTGCGGCCAGGTCAAACGCCAGGACTGTGCGCGCGCCGAGCCCGCGCTGAATGAAGGCGGCCGTCGAGGGCAAGGGCATGTCGGGGGAGATGGTCGAGCAGATGATCATATCCAGATCAGTCGGCGAAAGTCCGGCCATGGCTAACGCCTTGCGAGCGGCCTGAATACATAACGTGGACGTGGTCTCATTCGGCGCCGCCTGGCGTCGCTCCTTGATTCCGGTCCGCTCAGTGATCCATTGATCGGAGGTGTCCACCAGCTTTTCCAGGTCAAAGTTGGTGATCACCTTCTCGGGTAATGCTGATCCAGTCCCCAGAATGCCTGCAATATTCATGCTGTTCCTTGATGGAAAAAGTCTCTGGTTTCAAGATTGGATGGTACCGAAGGACACGGAGGCAACGCTTCCACTCCTCAGTTTCGGGCCTGGATGGCGCCCGCCAGTTCCTGCTCAATCTTCTCGTTCACGCGCCCTTCGACAAATTCCGCCGCCACCCGGATGGCATTCTTGATTGCATGGGCGTTCGAGCTGCCGTGCGCGATCATGCAGACGCCGCGCACGCCCAGCAGCGGCGCGCCGCCATATTCCGTATAGTCCACACGCTTTTTGAACCGCCGGAAGGCGTTGCGCGAAAGCATGTAGCCCATCTTGGAAGTGAGGGTGCTTGAAAGCGATTCCTTCAGCAACGCCGCGATCACTTCGATTAACCCTTCGCTGATCTTGAGCGCCACGTTGCCGATAAACCCGTCGCAAACGATCACTTCCACCCGGCCATTATAAAGATCGCGGCCCTCAACATTGCCGACAAACTTTAAAGGCAATTCCTTCAGCCGGAGAAAGGCTTCGCGGGTCAGTTCATTGCCCTTTTGATCTTCGCTGCCAATCGAAAGCAAACCCACTCGGGGGCGTTCCACCCCAAAAATCACCCGATAGTAGATCTCACCCATGACGGCGAACTGCTCAAGGTGCTGCGGCTTGCAGTCCACGTTAGCGCCCACGTCCAGGAGCACCGAAGCGCGGCCCTTGGAGGTGGGAAAAGCCGCCGCCAACGCCGGCCGGTCCACACCTTCGAGCGCGCCAAGGATAATCTTTGCGCTGGTCATCACCGCGCCGGTATTTCCGGCGCTGACCATACCGTGCGCCTTGCCATCCCTCACCAGGCGCGCGGCCACCTGCATGGAGGAGTCGCGTTTGCGGCGAAACACCTTGGCCGCCGCATCTTCCATGGTCACCGACTCGCTCGCATGGACAATTTCGATCGGCAGCCTTTGAGCCCCCTTTCGCGCCAACTCGCGCTTTAACAGATCCTGAGGGCCCACCAGAATAATTTCAGCCAGCCCCTCCCGTGACGCCTGAATTGCGCCTTCCACTTCGGAGAGCGGCGCCATATCAGTCCCCATCGCATCGACGGCAATGCGTAGCATAGCTTTAGCGGAAAGCACTGAGTATTTGTGATGAACGATTGGAGGGCGCGGCATCGATCCCTCGCGGCCTCGAAAAACCCTGCTTCTTTCAGTAAACCCGACCGTGCCTGGCGCCGTTCATCGCCTTGCTGTTTTATGCGCACAACCCCATGCGGTTGATGGCGCGCAAAGCGCAAATCAGGCGTTTTCTTCAACCAGAATGGCTTCTCTTCCTCGGTAGTACCCGCAGCGAGGGCAGGCTTGGTGCGGAAGCTTCGCCTCATGGCAATGAGGGCACTCTGAAGTTCCAGGCTGGGCCAGACGGTCGTGAGCACGCCTCCGATTGCGACGGGCTTTTGAATGTCTTCGTTTTGGATTTGGCATATTCTTTACAAACTCCGGGTATTCTCATTAAAAAATGCGACCCATCGCCTGGACCCCGACCTCTGGCCTTTACAGGCCGCGAAGCGAAGCAAAGGGCGACTCATTCTCCAGCCGCTGGCACTGGCAAGTTTCCCAATTCAGGTTGGTTCCGCAAATAGGGCAGAGACCGCGGCAATCCGGCTGGCAGACGATCTTCATGGGCAGCGAGAGAATCACTTGCTCCCGCACCAGATCCGTCAGCTCAATTCCCTCCCCCGAATAGAATGCAACATCCAATTCATCTCGGGGGATTTCAATTTCCTCTTCGCGCGCAATGCTTGAAACAGGACGATAATATAAATCAAAATTGCGCTTGACAGGGTACTCCATCAGCGTGATACACCGATCACACTCCACTTCCAGCCGCGTTTCAAGATGCCCCTGTATACGAATTTCCAGGCCTGAAAGCTCCGCCAGGGCATGAACTTCGAGCGGCTGAGCCTGGTGGAATCGGCCGCGTTCGCCGATTTCCCCTGCGGGATAAGTCTCGTCAACCGTTATGGGATGGAGAGCCAACTCTTCCCGCGTGATCAACATGGCGCACCCCGAGCGAGAAACCCTAGATTATAGGTTCCCATCGAGCCTTGTCAAGGATATGGAGAGCGTCTTTTCAAGAAGAAGTCTTGTCATCAGAAGGCGTTACAGCATGTTGGGGATCGATTTCCGAAACTCTCGGACACATCTTCCCTGGCCTGATATACTGGGAGGCTCGTTCAGGCGTTGCGTTCTTCTCCGCCCTGAAAATGGCTCGTGGCGTCGGCATCTTGCTGGCTTTGTTCAGGGCCGCCGAGACGCTGGCGCTATTTTTCATGCCATGTGGCGACCCAAAGACTCATGGCGTCTGTGCTTAAATGTTTACGAGGTGGAAAGGTGACTTCTGAGCAAATCAAAAAACTATTGCAGCAGGTGCGTCGCGGCTCCTTGAGCGTGGATGACGCGGTGGAAAAACTCCGGGACCTGCCCTATGAAGACCTAGGATATGCGAAAATCGATCACCACCGGTCGCTGCGGCAGGGATTTCCGGAAGTGATCTTTGGCCGCGGCAAGAAGCCCGAGCAGGTGGAAGGCGTCGTGCGCCGAATGCTGCCCCGCCGGCACAATATTTTGATTACACGCGGCGACGAGGAACTCTTCGCGCGGATTCGTAAATTCGCTCCGAAAGCGGAATTCCATCCTCTCTCGGGAGCCATTGCGATCCGGCTGGATCGCTCGATTCGCGGAAAAGGCAAAGTGCTGGTGATTTCAGCCGGAACCACGGACATTCCGGTGGCCGAAGAAGCTCTGGTTACTTTGGAAACCATGGGAAATCGCGCGCAAGCCCTCTACGATGTGGGCGTGGCCGGCATTCATCGGCTGATCGGGGAAAGCCACCTGCTGCGCGAGGCAAGGATCATTATCTGCGTGGCCGGCATGGAAGGCGCCCTGCCTAGCGTCGTGGCCGGGCTGGTCGGCGTTCCCGTAATTGCGGTTCCGACCAGCGTGGGCTATGGCGCAAGCTTCCGCGGTCTTGCGGCTTTGCTTGGCATGCTCAACAGTTGCGCCTCCAACATTGCCGTCGTCAACATCGATAACGGCTTCGGCGCGGGTTATCTCGCAAGCGTCATCAACCGCTTGTAGCGCGGGCCGCCGGGTTTGCGGTCCGCGTCTTTCCGTCGCAACCTGTATCCGGAGGGCCGCAGACCGCGAAAACGGCGGTCTGTGCCACAAGCGGGATCGGGAAAGGCCCGCAGACCGCAACGGCGGCGGTCTGCGCTACGACCTCTATCGAAAGACTCGAGACGATGAATCACTCCGTTTTATGGCGTAATTCCATGGCGGCATTGTTATTGGCAGCTTCGACTCTGAGCGGCCTGAGGCCTCAATCCAAATCGATGACTTCTCAAAAACTTCCGCCGGTGGCCCCTGACCTTGATGCGCGGTTAGCCAAGTGGCGTCCTGTCAGAATGCCCTTCGACGCCTCGCGTTTCACTCCACGCGAGCGCCAATTGGTAGAAAAGCTGGTCGAAGCCTCACAGCAACTGGACGACATCTACTGGCGACAGAGCGATCCCGAAGGGCTGGAGCTTTATAAAAAGCTTGAGGGAAATGCCAATCCGCTCGCGGAAAAAATCCGGCGGATGCTGGTGATCAACGGCGGCCGATTTGACCTGATTGACGGCAACACGCCTTTTGTCGGCAATGAACCTTATTCGCCGGACTGCGGACTCTATCCCAAAGGTCTGACGCGCCAGGAGATTGAGCAATACGTCCGCGAGCATCCCGAGCAGAAGGCCGCCATCTACAGCCCTTATACCATCGTGCGACGCCGCGATGACAAGCTCGTGGCCATTCCCTACACCGAAGCCTACAAGCCTTTTCTCGAGCGCGCGGCCCAGAACCTGCGGGATGCAGCGGCGCTCAGCGAAGACCCCGCTTTCGCCAAATTCCTTCGCCTGCGCGCCGATGCGCTTTTGAACGACAACTATTTCCCCAGCGACCTCGCCTGGCTTGACCTCAAGAACCCTAAATTCGATGTGATTTTCGCACCCTATGAAACCTATCTTGATGACGTTCTGGGCGTGAAGACTTCCTACGGCGCAGCGGTGCTGATTCGGAATGAAGCTGAGAGCAGGAAGCTTGCGCTCTACCAGAAATACGTGCCGGAAATTCAAAACGCCCTGCCGGTCCCGCCCGAATATCGGCCCTCCAAGCGCGGGCATCTGAATCCCATGGAAGTGGTGGATAGCCCCTTCCGTGCCGGCGACCTGCGGCACGGTTATCAGGCTGTGGCGGATAATTTGCCCAACGACCCGCGCATTCATGCCGAAAGAGGCACGAAAAAGATTTT
>DATGKJ010000158.1:0-2569 GCA_035294685.1 Terriglobia bacterium
TACAAGTTACGTTGACTTGGAGAGGACTTGCGCCTCTCCGACTGAGTGCGCTCTCAGGCGCACTAGCGGCGCTGTCCTCAGCGCCGAAAGACGCCGGTGGGGACACCGGCGCTACAGAAGAAGTCGTCACTATAATTTGTAATCCTCAATAATTTCGTTTTTGCTGGCTGAAATCGGTCACTTTATAGACTTTGCCCTTTCGATCATAGGTAATCCATTCGCCGGTTTGTTTACCATTTTTGAAATGGCCTGACCGCATCCGGGTTCCATCTTTTCTGAACCACTCCCAATAGCCCTCGGCAACGCCATCCGTCATGATTCCTTTTGCCCAGATGCTGCCGTCGTTGTGATATTGGACGTATGGCTTCTTCGATTCCTTGCTTGCGGCCATCGATTCCTCCAGAGCGAGGTTTGCATCTCAAGATCGATGATGCAGGTGGCGGAGAGGGTGGGATTCGAACCCACGTGCCCGCTTTTGGCAGGCAAGACGCTTTCGAGGCGCCCCCGTTATGACCACTTCGGTACCTCTCCGCTCCAGAGCAAATTGGGTTGCTTTACTATCGAAGTTTTGTTGCGGCGTGTTCCTGCCGCCGCCGTTTAAAGAAATCGCTGAGTATTGCCGCACAATCCTGCGCCAGGACGCCCTCCGTCACTTTAAACGGGTGATTCAGCCTCGGGTGGTTCACGACACTCAGGGCGGAGCCGCTCGCTCCCGCTTTCGGATCGCGCGCTCCGAAAACAAGATGCCCAATCCGCGCGTGGATCATCGCGCCGGCGCACATCGCGCACGGTTCGATTGTAACATACAGGTTGCAGCCCTCCAGCCGGTAGTTGCCCAGTCTGCGAGCCGCTCGCCGCAAGGCCAGAACTTCCGCGTGCGCGCTCGGATCGTGCAGATGAAGCGGCCGGTTGTGAGCCCGCGCCAGCACCTTGCCTTCGTGAACCACCACGGCTCCCACCGGAACCTCGCCCTCTCTGGCCGCCTTTTGCGCTTCGCGAAGCGCGAGACGCATGAACTTTGCGTGGTCCTCAGACTGTTTTGAAGAGAAGGATAAGACTTTCATGCAGCGCTCGTAGCAGGGCTTGCTTTGTCCGCCTGAAAGTTGAGGATTCCGTCAGCGACGCCGGCGCGCGAGCTCTTGGGATCGATCGCGCAGGGAAGGTCAATCTCTCCCAGCATCTGCATGATTCCACCACCCGCCAAAGTTCCGTGGCGCGGAGCTTGTCCCCAGATGATCAGCCGCGTCGGAGCGATCCCGATCTGAATCTCATCCTCGGTAAATCCCGGGACCGAGGCGCGGACTTTGATTTGCCCGCCCGAATCCGTAGTTTGAACATTGGCAGGCTTCACCAACTCTTTCTCGGCGCGGAACCAATCTTCCAGGTCGTGCCCGTGATCGCCTCCGCGCGCTTCAAAAAGTTCGTAGGCGCGATAGGCAATCGCCCTCTGAATCACCTCTTCAAGCGCTCCCAGAGCCTGACCGTAGACGATTCTGGGCTTCGTGGACAGGACCATGATCGTGTCTTCCCGAGTTGCAACGAGCGAAGAGAATGCCAGCGTCTCGAATGACGCTCCCCAACATCAATTCTAACACTGACTATCAGCGGCTGGATTGCTTGTCGAGAGGCGTGAGTGTGTTTGCAGGTTGCCGAAAAACTCCTGGAATGAGCGATCGGCAATCAGCCGTCAACAATCAGCTTTCCACGCCAGAATTTGATGCTGATGGCTGAATGCTGTTTGCTGAAAGCTAAAGTGACACAGGGATTCTTCGCTTTGCTCAGCATGACAGCCTCCAGATTTTTCGGTAACCCGTTGGGCAAGCAGAGCGAAGTTTTGAAACGGTTCTACTGAAGTCCGCAAATTATAGCGACGAACCGTGTTGTAACGCCGGTGTCTCTACCGGCGTTTTTCGGCGCTGAGGACAGCGCCGCTACAGGAAATATCGTCACTATAATTTGCGAAACTCAATAGTTCACACACCTGAATCCAGCAGCCCTGCCAGAATTTTCTTCACTTAGTTTTCACTCAATTCTTCCGGATTTCCTCGCACCAGAAAGAGAGGGATTTCCGCAGAGTGGCGGACGTGAGTGATCGTCGTGCCGTAGATCACGTCGCGGAGCCAGCGATGGCCATGCGTTGCCATCGCGATCAGATCGCAACCTTCCTCACGGGCCGTCTTTAAGATCTCCTGAGCCGGCTTGCCCGCGGCATGTCGAGCGCTGACGCGAAGCCCCTCGCTCCGCAGTTCGCCTTCGATTTTGCGGAGATACGCCCGATCTTCCCGCATTTCCTCGGAATCCGTCAGATTGAGGTCCCGTTGCCATTGCGCTTTCCACCCCGTCGAGACATGGAGCAGCAGGACTTCCGCCTGCATCAGGCGAGCCAATTCCTTCACGTGAGAAAGCAGAACGGAGTCAGCTTTGCTGTGGTCGAGCGCGACTAGAATCTTTTTGAACATATAAAAAGCTTCAGCCAAGGGTGCCGCGAAGGCTGTCAACAGACTTTTCAGCCTCGGAGGAGCAGAATTAAAAAATATCCGTCCAACACCGCGATGAAGAAGGCCGCCAG
>DATGKJ010000159.1:0-5830 GCA_035294685.1 Terriglobia bacterium
GACTATTATTTCGATCACTCTGCAGGAGCCGATCTGGCCGCTCAATACGAAGTGGCGGCTGTCGATGGCAGCGGCAACGTTTCCGGGAAAGCGACGCCTCAAGGCGCGGCAACTGCGCCAGCGCAGGTGATCGATGATGCGGATAACGCCTTGAAGTACTCCGGCAGTGGATGGGAACATGAGCGAAACGTGTGGGCGGTTTTCAACGGCACGCAGTCGCGCACGAGCCACGCCAAAGACGCCGTCGACTATACTTTTATCGGCAACCGCCTCACCTGGTACGGGCGGCTTGGAAGCGCAATGGGAAGGGCGGACGTCTATGTGGATGGCAAGTTGGACCAGGTCGTGGACACTTACGACGCCGATGAAATTCCGAATGTGGCGCTTTATTCGAGAACTTTTCCTTCAATCGGCCAGCACACGGTAAAGATCGTGGCTCGGGGAGATCACAACTGGCGCTCTTCGGATAACTGGATCGTAGTGGATGGTTTGCAGGTGGGGAATGAGGAATTTCGGGTGGTTGAAGATCCTCCTGGGCAGGGAATTGAGTATTCAGGCTCCGGCTGGAAACATAGCCAGGGGTGGCGTCAGGCATCGGGAAAGAGCGCAAGCTGGACCAGCCATGATGGGGATACGGCTGAATACGTGTTTCGCGGCGATGGAATTACCTGGGTTGGAAAGCGCTGTCCGGCTTGCGGGATGGCGGATGTCTATGTTGACGGCCAGCTTGAGGCGCGAGTGGATACCTACGCCCCTGATTTCCATCGTTTCCGTGATGACGCTCAGGGCGCATGGCAAGTCCCTGTTTTCGAAAAGACATGGGTCAGGCCTGGCCAGCACACGCTTCTGATTGTGGCTCGGGATCTTAAGAATATGCTCGCGACGGGCCACAAAATTTATGTAGATTCTTTTCAGGTTCATGGGCATTGAACTGTTGTACGCATTCCCGCGCGGTTTGACATAATTGGAGCGCAGTCATTCTTGCGCAAGCGAGAATCTATCAGTAGATCTAGGGAAAGTAAGAAGCCGGAATTACGAATGCGTCCACGAAGATGAAGATCACCAAACTTGAAAGCTTCCTTGCCAATGCCGGAGTGCGGAATTTCCTTTTCGTCCGCCTCCACACCGACTGCGGAATCACCGGCATCGGCGAAGCGTCCCTCGAATGGCAGGAGCAGACTGTTCGGACATTTCTCCATGAATTCCTTGAGGAGCATTACATCATTGGGGCTAATCCATTTGATGTAGAGTCTGCGGTCGGCCGCATGATTCGGGACCAATATCAGGGCGGCGCAACGGCCATGACAGCGATCAGCGGCGTTGAAATTGCTATGTGGGACATCATCGCCAAGGACTGCGGCAAGCCGCTTTATCAGCTTCTTGGCGGCCGATGTCATGAAAGCCTGCCCGCTTACGCCAATGGCTGGTATGGCGGAGTTCGCTCTCCAGAGGATTACGCCGAGCGCGCAAAAAACGTCGTCAACAAGGGATATACGGCTCTTAAATTGGACCCCTTCGGCGTGGCATGGAAAGAGTTGCCTCGGGCAGGCCTTGAGAGGGTGATGAGAATCCTCGATGCCATCCGTATGGCGGTGGGAGATGAAATCGGATTGATGATTGAAGGACATGGCCGCTTCAATGTGGAGACTGCGGTTGAGATTGCCCAGGCCCTTACGCCCTATCATCTCGCCTGGTTTGAAGAGCCGATCAGTCCGGATCAGGTCGATCTGTTGAGCGAGATAAAAAGCAAGGCCAGCATCCGCATCGCGGCAGGCGAACGACTCTACACTTTACCGGAGTTTTACCGGTTGATCTCAAAACGAGCGGCGGATATCGTTCAGATGGACATCGCGCATTGCGGCGGCGTCCTGATGAGTAAAAAGATCGCTTCCATTGCGATGGCTCAGGAGTTGACCGTATCGCCACATTGCTCGATTGGTCCGGTCGCTCTGGCGGCTGCGCTGCACTTCGACTTCAGCACTCCAAACTGTAATATCCAGGAAGCATTTGGCGAATTTGACGCTCCTTGGCGCGATGCCCTGGTGCAGGGCTGGAATCCGATTCGCCAGGGAGCTTTCTACCTTTCTGATCGGCCTGGGCTTGGGTTGGAACTGGATGAGAGCGAAATCCTGCGCCACCCCTACGTAAAGAATTCCTTTCCGAGTCTCTGGGATGATCGCTGGCACGAATCATTTACGAGCGTTAGCGCAGACCCGCAGTAAGCGTTCCTGGACTGCCACTCCGCCCTTCCCCTGTCATTTTGACGCTGAGTGCCTCCACATTGTCATTCTGACGCCGAAGCCCTGCGGTTTCGCTCAGGGTAAGCTCCGCGGAGGCACAAGAATCCCCATAGTCCGGCCAGGGTGAATTCCCCGATGGATCTCGATGGCAGTGATCGCAGTGGGAAGTGACGAGGGATGAGTAAAAGCAACCAGAACCTCGGATTGGTTTTTTGCTCATCCCTAATCACCCGTCACCGGTTTTTAGCTCCTCGGAATGACAGGCTGTGAGAGCCTTTCAGCAATCTGCTGGCTTTCCTCTCTACTAAGAATTATTCAAAGTGTTAATCTAAAAATATCAACGCGCTTGACGAAATCTAAGTGACAGTGTACAAGAAGCATATATGCTTCTTGTCTGATGGTTGGCCACTTGGGAAGAAAGAAAAGGAGATTCATTATGCACACCGATAACAGACTCCGGCTTGGTCTTCTGGTTTTGCTTGCGACCGGGCTTTTATCGACTTCGGTATTGCTAGCCCAGGTTGCCGGCAATGGCGTCATTCAGGGGACGGTAACGGATCCCACCGGGGCCGTCGTTCCCGGGGCCACCGTGACGGCAACCAATGTTGCGACAGGGGTGAAGACAACCCGCCAGACGACCGATGCGGGCTTCTATGTGCTCTCGCCGCTCCCGCCCGGAGAGTATACCGTTACGGTTTCTCAGAAAGGTTTCCAGACAAAGGTTCAGGAGCATGTGACGGTGAATGCGCTCTCCGTTGTAGGGCTCAATATGGTGCTCAGCGTAGGCCAGACGACTCAGCAAGTCACCGTTTCGGCTGCCCCTCCACAATTAGACACTACCAACGGAACCCTGGGCGTCACCATCTCGAACAAGTCCTACACTTCGCTCCCGCTGGCCATGAATGGCGGCCCGAAAAACCCCGAGGGTTTCATCTATTTGCTTCCCGGCGTCCAGGCTGGAAGCGGATTTGTGGGGAATATTAATGGCGGCGAAGCCTTTTCCAAAGAGATCTACATTCAAGGCCTGCCGGTCACCACGTCGGAGCTTCAGGGCGACTTCCGCAACCTGGTGAATGGAACTTCGGTGGAAGTGGTCGATCAATTCCAGGTGCTCACCAACGGCATCCCAGCCTACTACCAGGGGCAGGGGGTTGAAAACTATGTGTTCAAGTCGGGGACGAACGCATTTCACGGCGATGCCTATGAGTTCCTACGCAATACTTCTCTGGATTCGCGCGGGTTTTTCTCCGCCAAGACGCCGCTGGAAATTCAGAATGAGTTTGGCGGCTCCTTCGGCGGGCCCATTCTAAAAAACCGCCTCTTCTTCTTTGCCAACTATGACGGATATCGTCTCCGCAGCGGGGCTGTCCCCTCTTTCTACAGCTTGCCGACAGAAGCTGAGAGAAATGGCGATTTCAGCGCGCTGCCGACGCAAATCTATGATCCCACCACCACCGTTTGCAACAGCGCCGGAACATCCTGCACGCGGACAGCGTTTCCGGGAAACATTATTCCGCAGGGTGATATTTCCTCCATCTCGAAGTACCTCCAATCGTTCCTGCCGGCTACGATCAACACCAATCTTCAGAACAATTTTCTGAACGCGTTCACTTCCGGGACTGACCAGAATGACTACACCGTAAAGATCGACGCAACGACTTCCGACAAGAATCATCTGTACGGGATCACGCAGTGGGGCCGCAATTTCCCGGTCGGGCTGCCTCCTAACGGCGGTCCCGAATTGCCCTTGCCTTATGCAAGCTCGCGGTATAGCTCGCTGGTCACGTGGCTGGATCAATTTGGGGATACCTATGCATTCAGCCCAACCGTTTTGAACGTTTTCAGCTTCGCCTTCAATCGCTTCTATACCCCGTTCGTTAACCCGACGATTCAGGGGGATTATGCGACCAAGGCGGGCATCAAAGGGCTTCCTCCCGGTCAGGCTTCCGAGGAGTTCCCTTCCATAGCTTTTGGTGGTCCAAACTCTCCCACCCCCTGGGCTCAAGATGGCTTCTCGAGGTCTTTCTTCGATGTGGCCAACAGCTATATCGTTCAGGACAACGTGCAATGGGTGCATGGGAAGCACAGCGTGACTTTCGGTGGCCAGATCCTCTTCCAGCAGGAAAACAGCGAGCAGCCGACAGGTGAAAGCGCCATTACCGGGTTGAATTTCAGCAACTCAGAGACTGGGGGATTTGACGCCGCAGGAGCGCTGATCCCGTCTACTGGAAACGCCTATGCCAGCTTTCTGCTGGGTCTGGTGGATAACGGCAGCCTCTTGCAGAACGCAGCCGGGGAAACCGGCGCGCGCTACCGAGACTATGCATTCTACGTTCAGGATGATTGGAAAGTGACGCCCCATCTAACCCTGAATCTAGGGCTTCGGTATGAGGTTCCAACGCCCATGGTCGAAGTCTATAATCGCGAATCCTGGCTGAGCATAACACAACCCAATCCGGCAGTGGGTGGATATCCGGGCGCCTTACAATTTGCAGGTCACGGCCCGGATAGCTGCGAGTGCCGCACTCGGGTGCAGACCCACTACAAGGACTTCGGACCGCGGGTCGGGCTTGCCTATCAACTGAATGACAAGACGGTGATCCGGGCCGCCTACGGCATCTATTACACTAAGGCGGGCGCACTGGGCGGCAACGCCACCAGCCAGGGCGCCGGCATCACGGGGTACGAAGCAACTCCTTCTTTCAGCAGCTTGAACAGTGGCATTTCACCGGCGTTTAACTGGAACAATGGCTTCCCTCCGTTTACGCCTGCTCCATTTTTCGACCCTACTCTGAATACCGGCTTCAACACGACGACGCCTTCCGGCGGGGGCCTCACCTACGACGCGCCTGACATTGCAGGCCGCTCGCCGATGATGCAGAACTGGAACTTCACCATCGGACGCGAACTCTCGCCTTCAACAGTGTTGACGGCGGCCTACTCGGCCAGCAACAGCCACTTTCTGCCCACTGGAGTTGGCCGGGGGATCTACTCAAACCAGATTCTGCCGCAATATATGGCTCTCGGAAACCTGCTTCGCGCTGACGCGACCCCTGCCAATATTGCCGCGGCTCAAGCCATCTTCCCTGGCATCCATTTGCCCTATGCTAATTTTCAAGGGACGATCGGGCAGATGCTGCTGCCTTTCCCGCAGTATTCTGGCGTCGGCGACCCGTGGGGAGATATTGGAAATGGAAACTATAATTCGCTCCAGATGTCTCTCCAAAGGCGGTTCTCCAACGGTCTCTCATTCCTGATCTCTTACACTCTCAGTAAAGAGATTGATGATGCAGGCTCGAACCTGGGCGGCTTTTTCGGCGCTAATGGCCGCACCGCGTACAACAACCGGCTGGAAAAAGCGGTGGGCTTGCAGGACATTCCGAATCAATTGGTAATCAGCTACGTTTACGATCTCCCGTTTGGCGCAGGCCATAAGCTAGGGAGCAGCAACAAAGTGGTCAGCGCCTTGGTGAGCGGCTGGCAATTTTCCGGGATCCAACAGTACATCCAGGGAACGCCGCAAGGGGCCGTGGGGGCCAACTGCGATGTGCCTTACACAGGCGGCTGCTATGCTGATTATGCGCCGGGCT
>DATGKJ010000160.1:0-2755 GCA_035294685.1 Terriglobia bacterium
TTTGGATAAGCGCCTTACGAGCGGATATTCCATCCATTCCGCCTTTACCTGGTCGAAGGCTATGGCGCTGCCCTACGGCGGCTTTACCGGCTCCAATATGGATCCCTATGACCGCAACGCCTCTTATGCCCCGATGTACAACAACCGGGCGTTTGCCTGGACTCTGGCCCACGAATGGAACCTGCCTTACGGGCGAGGCCTGCACTGGGGAGCGAGCGCTTCAGGCGTGAAGCAGGCAGCGCTGGGCGGGTGGGTCTTCAATGGCATTACCACCGTCATGAGCGGACTTCCGGTGTTTATCAATTGGAGCGATACAAGCTCGCTGAATAATGGCGGCGACTTCGGGCAACGCCCCAACCTGGTAGGAAATCCTTTGCAGAATATCCCTTCAGGCCGCTGGTACAATCCTGCGGCTTTCGCCAATCCCGGACTCTATCAATTCGGCAACTATGATAGCGGGGGCGTCGTCGGACCTGCTTATTCATCCGCCGACTGGGCGCTTTGGAAACAATTTACGTTCAAGAGTCCGCTCCAGGAGGAAACAACGCTACAGGTTCGATTTGAGTCGTTCAACCTGTTCAACCACACCAACAAGGCAAATCCTGACGGGACAGCGGATAATTCCACGGCGGGCCAAATCTTTAATGTGCTTTCGCCAATGCGCCAGTTCCAGTTTGGAGTGCGACTCGTGTGGTGACGCGGCGTTCAACAGGTTAGAAGCTATTTCAAAACCTCACTCTACTCGTTGAACGGATGGCTAAAAAAAACCAAGAACTGTCATGCTGTGCGAAGCGAAGCATCCCGGTATTTGTAAAATTCGCTAAATGCAGAGATTCTTCGCCTCGCTTGCGCTCCGCCAGAATGACAAGTGGACGCTCAGGATGACAGTTTTGGCGGGTTTTTCACCGAGTTGTTGATTGCCTGAAGGGTTTCAAAACAGATTCTAGCTGGATTGCGGAGAGTCAAAGAGTTCAGTATTGATCAGGTTCGGAGGGCGCTTCCCATCGAGTGCGGCGAGAAGATTTTCCGCCGCGACCCGAGCCATGCGTGTGCGAGTCTCTTCAGTAGCGCTCCCCAAGTGGGGCAGAAGCACCACATTCTGCATTTTGATCAACTCCGGATGGACTTTGGGCTCATTTTCAAAGACATCCAGGCCCGCACCCGCCAGGCGACGCGTTTTCAAGGCTTCGACAAGGGCTCCTTCATCCACCACTTGTCCGCGCGCGGTGTTGATGAGAATTGCGGTGGGCCTCATCCAGCCAAGCTCGCGTTCGGTCACGAGTCGGACGGTTTCAGCCGTGAGCGGCACGTGCAGGCTCAGGAAGTCAGATTGCCGGAACAGGGTCTCGCGATCGGCGTATTGCGCTTTGAACTCGCGCTCAAGCCTTTCGTCCAGCCGACGACGCGTGTGGTAGAGGATTCGCATGGAAAAGCCGGCAGCTCGCCGCGCAACGGCCCTGCCGATATTCCCGAATCCATAGAGGCCCAGGGTCTTGCCGTAAATATCCGCTCCCCACAGCAACTCCCACTGCCATCGATTCCAACGACCGTCACGAACAAAGCGGTCGCCCTCCACAATCCGGCGAGCGGTTGCAAGGAGAAGAGCAAAGGCAAGATCAGCGGTCGTTTCTTCGAGAGACCCTGCGGCGTTGGTCACGGGAATGCGGCGCGCGGTGCATGCCGCCACGTTAATGTTGTCGTAACCCACGCCCATCTGCGCAACCGCGCGCAGGCGGGACGCACCCTTCACCACTTTTTCCGTCACCAGAGCCCCAGCCACCATCAGGCCCTCGATGCCCCGCTCGCGGCAAATTTCAGCGAGTTGATCAGGAGAAAGAGGCGTATCCTCAGGATGAAAACTCACTTCACATTGTCCGGAAAGGAATTCCTGCACGCTGGGATTCAACGGTCGCGTGGCGAATACCTTCCATTTTGCAGATTTCATTTGCCCTTCTTCTATGGTTATTTTTAAAGCTAAAGGTTCTCGAATTTATCAGAAGATGGATGGAAGCTGCAACACCGGGAGCAAGCAGCCGGCAACCCGGAAAGATTGTAGCAGCAGACTATGGACCCGAACGGTATAACGCGACGATGTCCCCAGCGCCGAAAACGCCGGTGAGAGCCTGCCCTGAGCGCAGTGAAGGGACACCGGCGCTACAGAAAACGATGTCACGGTGGCATCAGCCATCCCAGGGAATGAAACAGCATGATAAGATGAAGTTTGAAGAAATTCGAACTGGGAGGTTATCCAATGGCAGTCATGCAGACTCTTACTGAAGAGCGCCAGGCTGGCGCAGGGCACATGACCGAGCGGGTGCGCGAGATTCTGAGTTGGTATGAAAGCGACAGCCCCGGAACCAAGACGAATATCGCCCGCCTTCTGAACCACGGGCGCCTGGCGGGAACCGGCAAGCTCGTGATTTTGCCCGTGGACCAGGGATTTGAGCACGGCCCCGCGCGGAGCTTCGCTATAAATCCTCCGGCATACGATCCGAATTATCACTTTGAGCTGGCGATTGAAGCAGGCTGCAATGCTTACGCGGCGCCTCTCGGATTCCTTGAAGCTGCGGCGGCGCGCCATGCCGGGGAGATTCCTCTGATTCTGAAGTTGAACAATCACGATGTTCTCCATCCGGATAAAGACCCCATCTCGGCGGTCACAGGCAGCGTTGAAGATGCACTGAGACTGGGCTGTGTCGCGATCGGGTTCACCATTTACCCCGGGTCGGCCTATGCGCGAGAAATGTACGAGCAG
>DATGKJ010000161.1:0-9282 GCA_035294685.1 Terriglobia bacterium
ACAGGCCGCATCGACGGCCTGATCACGGCTCAAGGCCACTGGCGCGAATGGCAATACGGCGGCATGCTGACTATCCATTCCCTGGCCTTGCGGGGACATCAGTTAGTTATTTCTGCTCCGGAAGTCACAGCTCGCATCGACCCGCGCGGCCTCCGCCTGCTTCCCACACACTTTACGGTTTTCCCTCATCTTGAATGCGTGGCTGAAGGCGTCTTGAGTCCGGCGCTGCCCGGCAGCGCGCAGAGGGTCAGCGGGGAGAGTCTTCCCCACACCTCCGCTCGCTCTTTGGCACGAAGGGTCACTCAAAAGAAGACTAAATCGGCGCCTGACCGCAAAGTGAAAGGCCGCTACGAACTCGCGATTTCGGTAAACCAGGCGCCGCTCCACGATCTGTTGCGTCTCGCCCGCCAGATGAATGTGGAGGCGGCGCGCGATCTGGACGCTCAGGGATGGGCCACAGCATCCATCCAACTGGCGGGCAACGCCTGGCCGTTCACAAGTCCACAACTTAGCGGGCAGGGGGATCTCCACTCGGCGCGTTTGTTGGTGCCGACTCTGACAGAGCCTGTTCGGTTCACGCGCTGTCATTTCGAGATCAAGGAAAGAAATTTCAGAGCCTGGCCGGTATCCGTCGAAATCGGTTCCACGCAGTTTACCGGCGGGCTGAGCCATGAAGGAATCCGAAAAAATCCCTGGGATTTCAGCATTCGGACGCCTCGCCTGAGCCTGGAGCAGGCGTCGCTCTGGTTTTCAGTGCTTGGACATCGGCCTTCTCTGCAGATCCTGGACCTTATTCCCGGTCTGAGAACTCTGGCAGAACGCCGCCTTGCAGGCCGAACGATTTTTGCCTCCATGAACGCCCGAGGCATTTTCGAGTCCCGACAGGTTACGTTCCGCTCTCTGAAGCTTCAGGATTTCCACGCCGCCATCGCGATTTCAGGCCGTGAGGCGCGTATATCGAAAGCGGCGTTCAAGGCGGCGGGCGGGCAGGGAGTGGGGTCGGCGCAGATTGATTTCAAGCAGGCCCCGGCGCGGATTGCGGGCGGGTTCAGACTCTCGGAATTGAAACTCCATCGGATGACGTGGCGCTTGCCATCGGCGCTGAGAGAGTTGCGCGGCGCGGTGTTTGCAGAAGGACATTTCGTCACTCGCGGCCTCACCCGGCAGGAGATGAGCGCCAATCTCCGCGGCGGGGCTGAAGTGGAAGTGAAAAACGTCTCCTTTGGTGATTTCGATCCTGTAGAGGCTGTTGCTCGCGCGGCAGACTGGGGATCTCTTGAGCCAGACCGCAACGGGGCGCTGTTGCGGTCTGCCGATTTGACTCTTGCAGCCGATAATCAGGAAATTACACTTGGGCCGCTGCGGTTTAGCCTGTCCGGGGGGCAATTTACGCTGAGCGGGAGCTATGGATTTGACGGCGTGGCAAACTTCCTGCTCCAGGTGAATTTGAATCATGTGAAGCGGCAATGGGTAAATGACATTCTCCCAGCCAGTCCCCAGGATCGAATCACCACATTCCATCTGGCAGGGCCTTTAAGAAATCTGGCACTGGTTCCCTCCGTCGAGGCCAAGCGCGACCGGTAAATTTCCTCTCGGAATGGCGGCGCGCTGCTATTCCTCGTCCCAATCGCTCTCCCAAAGGGGCGGGGAGGCGAAAAATGAGCGCCTTGCTTGACTCATGAATAATTTGCTTGTCGACCTGTGTTTTTATTAATAAAATAATGACTCAACGATAAATCATAACTGAAATTATTTTAGCTCTTAATTTAGTAATATCTCCCCGGTTTAGGTTGAGGCCTTTCTGTTTGATATTTCAATCTCCAAGCGCCTTATGGCTACAAATTACAGTGACAGCCTCGGCTGTAGGACTGGTGTCCTCACCGGCGATTTTTCGGCGCTGTGGGGAGCGCCGGAAGAGGCCGATGAGGACACCGGCCTACAGAAAACGACGTCACGGTGATTTGCGGGTCTCATTCACAGTTCTTCAGCAGTCTGATTCAGCAAATTGAGGGGAATAGCTATGAAAAAAAGCTCGTTGTGGGTCGTAGTTCTTTTGGTTTGCTCCTTGATTATGGCATCTGTTCGTCAGAGCCGGGCGGATAACGTCTACGGCGCCATTCGCGGCGTGGTTGTAGACCAGTCCGGAGCGGTGATTCCAGGCGCCAAAGTAGCCGTAACGGACATTAACACGGGCATTTCCCGGCATGTGACCGCGGGGCCGGATGGAACCTTTGTTGTGCTAAATCTTCTCGCTCCCGCCACCTATAACGTCACGGTGCGGCAGAATGGTTTCAGGAAGTTTGAAAGCCAGGATATCCACCTCAAC
Source organism: Terriglobia bacterium (assembly GCA_035294685.1). GTDB lineage: Bacteria > Acidobacteriota > Terriglobia > UBA7540 > UBA7540 > RH2-MAG17b. Next base: position 2,327 of record DATGKJ010000161.1, read on the forward strand.
GTGAATCAGGTTTATGTGGTCAACGCCACCTTGGAGGTAGGGGCTGCTACCCAGCAGATCACCGTGCAGGCAAATACGGCGCAGGTTGATACCACGAGCATGCAACTGGGGACTTCGGTCACCGGAAAGCAGATTGTGGATCTGCCCCTCAATGGGCGCAATTGGGTGCAGTTGCAGCAGCTTGAACCCGGCGTTGTTGCGGCAGCCGATGGTCGCGGCAGTTATGCCACCAATGGCAGCCAGGCTGAACAGAACAGTTACCTGATCAACGGGACGGATGACAACGACCTTGTCCTGAACACCGTATTAGTCGTTCCCAGCCCCGATGCCATCGCTGAATTCCGCCTGGTAACGAACACCATCAACCCTGAATACGGCAGAAATTCCGGCGCCATCATGAACGCCATCATCAAGTCAGGAACAAATCAATTCCATGGCGATGGCTTTGATTTTTACCGGGACACCAGTTTGAACGCCCGCAACTTTTTCCAGCCCAGGCCAGCCGTCTTCCATCAGAATCAGTTTGGCGGCACGATTGGCGGACCGATCTGGAAAAATCACACCTTCTTCTTCTTTTCCTACCAGGGCACGCGGAATCGCCGGCCTGAAAGCTCTGCCGGTTGCGGCTGCGCTTCGCCAGGAACCGTGCCGGTCTTCACTCAGGATCAGCGCAACGGATTTTTCCCTGATATCGCCTCTTCCAGTGCCTTGTCGCCATTTCCGCTGACTGGCGAGAACGGGACGGTTTATCCGGCGGGCACTCCCTATTCCACCATCTTCCCGACGGGGCATATTTCCCAGGCGGACTTCAACTCGATCTCAGCCAACCTGCTGAGCAAGTATGTCCCTCTCCCGAACGTGGGTACGGACTACGAATTCAATCCTGCGATCACGACTTTGGATGACCAGTATCTTACGCGCATCGACGAGACTTTCAGCAGCAAGGATTCCATCTGGGGCTACTGGCTGTGGGAACGCATCCCAACCACCAGCACGCTTCCTTTTACGGGAGCCACGTTGCCGGGCTTCGCAGAAGTCGACAAGGCGCATGAGCAGCAATACACGCTGGCGTGGAATCACGTTTTTTCGTCCACCACGCTGAACGAGGCGCGCTTCGGTTACACCCGGCTCAACTTTGCCGCGATTGCGCCGCAAAACCCGATGGCGCCTTCCTCGGCGGGTTTTACGGGAATTATCCCCCAGAATACGGCCGGTGAAAACCTGCCAGTCATCAGCATCAATGGTTATTTCAGCCTGGGATTTTCCACCAATGGCCCTCAGCCTCGAATCGATCAGACGTATCAGGCGACCGACAATCTCACCCGGATTTCCGGACATCATGCCTTGAAGTTCGGCTTCGATATGCGCCGCTTCCAGGTCTATAACCCTTTCTCGCACATTAACGACGGCGCATTCTCCTTTGCCGGCGTCGGTCCGTTTTCAACCGGCGATCCGGGCGCTGATTTCCTGCTCGGCATACCGGATTCCTACTTCCAGGGCAGTGGAGACATTCTGAACGCAAGGACCCGGGAGTATTACAGCTACGCGCAGGATCAGTGGAACGCGCGCAACAATCTGACCTTGACTTATGGTTTGGGCTGGACGGTGGATACGCCGATGATCGACAACTATCATAACAACCATGCCATGCCCGCTTTCCGTCCGGGTCAGCAGTCCACCATTTTCCCCACCGCGCCCCTGGGTTATGTGTTTCAGGGAGACCCGGGCGTTCACGCCGCCGGAGTCACGCACTATAAGGATTTTGGGCCGCGTTTTGGCTTTGCTTACAGCCCCAACTGGGGGCGCCTTTCCGGCGGCTCAGGCAATCTGAGTATTCGCGGCGGCTTTGGCGTCTATTTCAACCGCTTCAATTCGGAGACGGCCACTCAGTCCATGGGCCTGCCGCCTTATGCCATTGCGCAATCCCAGGGAGTCGGAGATATCGGACTGAGCCCCAGCTTTGCCAATCCCTGGGTGGATATTGCCGGAAGAGGTTCCATTCCAAACAAGTTTCCTTACGAACCCAGCCCGAACGTCAATTTTTCCCTGTTTGAACCCCTTTCCATCAGCGTCTATGACCCGAATATAGGCGTTCCTTACGCGGAAAACTTCAGCTTGACGGTCGAGCGGCAGCTTGGCGCCTCCACCATCCTTTCTCTGGGCTACGTCGGGTCGGTAGGCCGCCACGAGGTGATTGCATACGAGCTGAATCCTGGAATCAATCAGGCTGGCTGCGCCGCCAATCCTGCTTGCGTCAGCAACCGCCTCTACCAGAACTACTTCTTCCCGGATGATTTCCGCTATTCCGGGAACATCTTTGGTTCCGTCGGGAATGTAGCGACTGCCGGAAACTCAAACTACAACTCTTTTCAGGCCACGCTGAACAGGCATTTTTCGCGCGGCCTGCAATTCCTTGCAGCTTATACCTGGTCTCATGCGATGGACGATGGGTCAGGCTATGAGAATTCCGGATTCGGAGGGGCTGGCTTTGGAGGCTTTGGAAGCCTGCGAGGTATGAACCCCTTCAACCGCCAGCTCGACTATGGCCCTTCGATTTACGACGCAACGCAACGCTTGGTGATCAGTTATCTTTACTCGTTGCCCAGCATCCGCCACTTCAGTTCCTTCGGCTGGCTGCCGAGCCGGGTTACGGATGGCTGGCGGATCACGGGGATCACCACTTTTCAGAGCGGCTTCCCCCTGGACGTTGTCGATAGCGGCTTCCGGTCGCTTGCCTGCACGGCCTTCACCTATTATGTGTGCCCCGATGTTCCCAATGCCGTGAGCCTGCCTCAATATGCGAATCCGCGCACCAGTTCGTTCGTCAACACGGCCACGACTCCGGGCAATACGACAGCCCTGCCCAATTACTGGTTCAACCCGAATACATTCTCCAAAGAGGCTTTCGGCACTTTTGGCAACGCCGGCCGGAATCTGCTTCGCGGCCCGGGCATCAATAATTTTGACTTCGCGCTGTTCAAGGACATTAGACTGACCGAAGCAACCCGCGTTGAGCTGCGCTTCGAATTCTACAATCTGTTCAACCACACGCAGTTCGATCCGGGAGGCATCGTCACCGACATTAACTCATCTTCCTTCGGCCGAGAACTTGCAGCCCGCTCCCCCCGGCTGATCCAGTTGGCCGGAAAATTCTACTTCTGACCTCGCAAAATCGGGGCGCGATGGACAGTGTGCGCCCCGCGCCGGCTTCCATTTGAATCGCGCGAATCGTGTGGGAAAAATCTTCTCGTTGCTATACCCAGCCTTAAGGCTCAGCGCTTTGTTGCGCGATGCGGTTGGGCATTAACCTCCGTCGCCCTCTGGATTCTTCGGTTAGCGTCCAACCGGAACTTTCTGTTTTGCCTTGACAGTCGTCACGACTTCGCTTGATTTTTTTGCAGGCACCTTGTAACATCCGGCTTGGGTGAAAAGAGTTACGCTGGAAGGAAATCCTGAAGGCGAGCCGGCCATGAGTGAATTTCCAAAGCTTCAGAATGAGGGACGGCGCCAGGCGCTGAAGAAGATTGCCCTTGGAGCGGGCGCCACGGCAGTGTTTCCCATTCTCGAACAGCCTGAGGCTCGCGCGGATGCGCCTGCCTGCTGCGGAGGCGCTGCAAGCGAAGTCCAAGCGGCTGCCGATCTCAATTGGAAACCTCTCTTTTTCGATCCGCATCAAAACGAAACGGTCATTGCGTTGACGGATTTGATCATTCCGGAGACGGATACACCAGGGGCCAAAGCGGCGTTAGCCAACCGCGCTATCGATCTTTTTCTGCATGATGAGGAACCCGACGCGCAGCGGCAATTCCTGGAAGGTCTCGCGTGGATAGACGGTCGCGCGCTGGATCGGTACGGAAAGCCCTTTGTCGGTCTGACTCGCGAGCAGCAAACCGCGCTGCTTGAACCTTTGGCCGACCCGGAAAATAAAAATCCTGAGGACCAACCGGGCGTTCGCTTCTTTGAGGATATCAAGGACTGGACCCTTTTTGGATATTACACTTCACAAATCGGGCTGGAGCAGGAATTGCAATATGGCGGAGACACTTACCACGAGTCGTTCCCCGGAGCCTGCACGCATCCCGAACACCAGAGCTGAGGATCAGATATCACTATGAAAACTTCTTTGCGATTTGCTCTTGTTCTAACAATCATGGCTGCAAGCCTGGTCTTCGGGAGCCCAGCTTTTGCGGCAACCGACGCCGCGCAGCTCTTCAAGTCAAAGTGTTCCATGTGCCACGGAGTGGACGGCAAGGGATTTTCTGCCATCCACACGCCGGACTTTACCAGCCCGAAATGGCAGGCCTCGATGACGAATAAGGAGATTACCACCGTCATCACCAATGGGAAAAAAGGGACGGCGATGCCTGCTTTCGGAAACAAATTGAAATCCGAGGAGATTCAGGCGCTGGTCCACTACCTCCGATCTTTGAACAGCGCGAAAAAGAAGTAGATGCTGCGTCGGCCGCGGGCATACGTCCGCGAATGTGAGGGCGCTGAGCATCTTCCTATGTATGCAAGACCAGAAGCTTTGTGGCTAAGGATGTAAGCTGGCTCTTTTCCTCAGGATACCGTGCCCAAAGTTGATGCCAAGTCGGCCTACGTAGGGCTTGGCGAAAAAGAGTGGCCAGGCCTTCCAGCAGCTTGAGTGATGCATGCTTGACTTATATTTACCTGCCCGCGTCTGGAATAACCTCCCACATTCCCCGCAATCCGTCGTAATTCCTGCATGAGGAACGGCCATGGAAAGAAAATATCGACAACGGGGCTACATGGATTCCGAAGGCGAGCGCTCCTCGACAAGGCCGCGGCCGAAAGTCGAAAACTTTGGACCCAAAACTCCGCAAATGCCGGGAACGCATTTCGTTTCGCGCTGTGCTCAGTGTGGAACGGTTTTGCCAACAGGTTTTGATCCTCAGGGGCGCTGCCCGCATTGTGGGTTCGAGTTACATTGCTGCAAACAGTGCGCCCATTTTGATACTTCTGCCCGCTTCGAATGCAATCAGCCCATCACTGCGCGCATTGTCAAGAAGGACGCTCGCAACGAGTGCGGTTTCTACGCCCCCCGAGTGACTCTTGAAAAGCAAACTTCTCCGGATTCTGCAAGGCCGGATGACCCTCGTAAAGCCTTTGAGGCGCTATTCAAGAAGTAAGCCCGCTTTCTCAAATCCAGGATCGTGACACACGACCTTCGTCGCGCGACTATCTGTAACAAACAAAACCACTTGCCCAATATATAGAGGGTTCTGTTAAATAGACCACAATCTATTGTATTTTTCGCTTGACAGCGAAGGATCGCGGCGCTAAATTGCTCGACAGCCCCGCAAAAGGAGCAGAAGGCGGAAGACGAACGGCAGAGTCACCCCCCGCGCAAACGGGGGCTCGTTTATTAGGTTCCCGTTGGCACGGAATAATCGGCATGGGTGATTTTCAGGTTGAGGGCTCACGATCCTGCGCATGAATCCACAGTAAGATGTTTGACGAAGTTAACCGACAGGAATCATAGTTCATCTAACTGAAGGGAGGAAGAAATGGCCGAGCGAGAGGTAACTTCTATATTATTAAATGATAAAGAAATTAGTGCGACGACCGCGCGGCGCGGAATTTCCTTCAGGCGGCTTTTTACAAAGCCGGGTATTCATCCCTTCGATGAGATTGAATGGGAGTTGCGCACAGCCTCGATTCAAAATGAGAAGGGAAAAACGATCTTCGAGCAGCGGAACGTTGAGACGCCCAAAGATTGGTCGATGACGGCTGCCAACATCGTCGCCTCCAAGTATTTCCACGGGAAAATCGGCACGGCGGAGCGCGAGTCCAGCGTCCGGCAATTGGTCAGTCGCGTGGCGGATACGATCACCCAATGGGGTCTCGAGGATGGTTACTTCAAAACCGGCGAAGATGCTCAAGTCTTTCGTGATGAGTTAACGCACCTGCTGGTGAGGCAAAAGGCGGCGTTTAATTCGCCCGTCTGGTTCAATTGCGGCCTTTGGCACAAATACCAGCGGAGTTCGAGGGGAACGGGGTGGTATTGGGATTCGGCAAGCAGCAGCATTCTGAAAGAAACGGAAGCCTACCGCCATCCGCAGTGCTCAGCGTGCTTTATCAATTCGGTTCAAGACGACCTGGAAAGCATTCTGGCGCTGGCCAAAACGGAAGGCATGCTCTTCAAGTGGGGCTCAGGGACAGGGACGAACCTTTCGCCGATCCGGTCGTCGATTGAGACGCTTTCAGGCGGGGGGATCGCCTCGGGGCCGCTCTCGTTTATGAAAGGTTATGATGCCTTCGCTGGAGTCATCAAAAGCGGCGGCAAGACGCGCCGCGCAGCCAAGATGGTAATCCTCAACATCGACCATCCTGATATCGTCGATTTTATCGAATGCAAGGCCAAGGAGGAGCGCAAGGCCTGGGCGCTGGTTGACGCCGGGTATGATTCATCGCTTGACGGAGAGGCTTACAGCTCGATCTTTTTCCAGAACGCCAACAACAGCGTCCGCGTCAGCGATGACTTTATGAAAGCGGTGGCGAGCGATCAGGACTGGGCCACGCGGAAAGTGACGACCGGCGATCCAGTGAAAACCTATCGCGCGCGCGACCTGATGCGGCAGATTGCTGAGGCGGCATGGCAATGCGGCGACCCTGGATTGCAGTTCGACACTACAATTAATAAGTGGCACACGTGCAAGGCTACGGCCCGCATCAACGCCTCGAATCCATGCAGCGAATATATGTTCCTGGATGATTCAGCCTGCAATCTGGCATCGCTCAATTTGATGAAGTTCATGGCGCCGGACGGCAAGTTCGATGTCGAGGGGTTCCGCCACGCGGTAGACGTCATGATTACGGCACAAGAAATCATCGTGGATAATGCCAGCTATCCCACGGAAAAGATCGCGCGCAATTCCCATGATTTCAGGCCGCTGGGCCTCGGCTACGCCAATCTGGGCGCGCTGCTGATGGCC
>DATGKJ010000162.1:0-2859 GCA_035294685.1 Terriglobia bacterium
GGATTGGCTTTCCATTCCATCCACTTTTTAAGGCTTTCCGGGGTCAATAATTGCTGCGGCTGGAATCCCAGTTTGATCGCGAATTGCAGCGCGCCCTGGCCTGCCAGAGTGGTGTGTTTGGTGCGCTCGATAACCTGCCGCGCCACCGAGATCGGGTTTTTAATCATGTGCAAGTTGCAGACGGAGCCTGCGCGATGTCGCGTACCGTCCATCAAGGCGGCATCCAACTCGACCACCCCCTCGGCGTTCGGCAGCCCGCCATAGCCCACGGTCGTCACAGAAGGATCATCCTCCACCACGTTAATGCCTTTCTCGATGGCGTCCAGCAGGCTTCCGCCGCTTCGGAAGACCTCCGCCGCCCGCTCGTTGGCGTTCCTGCCCCATTCCCAGGTGGTTAAAAACACAGGGCCTCGTGGCGAAGCCGTCGCGTTCGGAAAATCCGCAGCCGCGAGCGCCGCCGTGCCCGCCATGGACTTCATGAACTCCCGGCGATCCACAGGTTCCATCGTGTCAGCTCCTCAAATATGAAATTCATGCGCCTGTTACATACTGACCAGCTCCACCTGAGCCTTATGGCCTGGAGACGAAGCCAGAGCGCGGTCGCACGTCACAAGCGGCGCATCAAGGGTTTCCGCCAGGGCCAAGTAAACCGCATCGTAGGCCGTAACGTTGCTGCGCAATTCCCAGATGCGCTTCAAAAAAGGGTCGTGGGCATAGCGCGTGACGGGTAAATCCCCGAGGTCGTCCATAGCCTCAAGACCTCGCTCGGATGATAACTCACCCATAGCGCAATAGCGGCGTAAAACCTGGGCGACTTCAAGATCAAGGAGATGAGGCGCATGGAGGGTTTCACGCCTGTCAAAAATACGCTGACTGAGAGTTTCCGCAAGGGGGGTGCGAAGCAGCACTTCAAGGACTGCCGAGGCATCAACCACAATCACTGCCGATCCCTTTCAGCTCTCACCATCGTGGCTGGAGGGAGATGAGGTGACAGAGGCGAGCGGCGGGCAAGCCGCTGGCGGAGTTCGTCCAGGGTGGGCCGTTCGGCAACCTGTCGTATTTCCCGCAGAAGGTATTCCGAAAGTGACATGCCTTCGGTAGCAGCGCGCGCCTTGAGCTTGCGATGCAGCGGCTCAGGCACGTGTCGAATCTGAATCATCGTCGCCATGTTTATAACATAATTGCATGTGCATCACATGTCAATAAATCAAAGTTCCCATCGAGGTTTTCACGCAGACTTATCGGCCACGGGTTACGGCGGGTTCATATTTAACGACACCGAGAGGGAAAGAGGCATGAGCGGTGAGCGAAAGATCAGCGCGCTCGCCCGCCAGGAGTTTGAAATAACCTGCAGCCGCGATCATGGCGGCATTATCGGTCGAGAGCAACAGCGAAGGGAAAAAGACGCTCAGCCCCGCCGCCTTTACGGCTTCACGAAAACGCTCGCGAAGCCGCGAATTGCACGCAACGCCGCCCGCCACGAACACGGAGCTTATCTGCGTGCTTTTTGCGGCGGCCAGCGTCCGCTCCACCAGGTCTGTGACCACGGCTTCCTGAAAACTGGCAATTAAATCCAGCGTTTCCTCGGAGCACTGAGATCGAATCTCTTCTGCGGTGACGCGGCCCGCGCGGTTCCGCCACTCGCGGCGTCTGGCGGCTTCCGCCCCAAGCTCGCTTCCGCGCAGGCGATAGAGAACGGCGGTCTTAAGGCCGGAAAAGCTGAAATCCAGAGGGTTACCCTTCATGCGAATGGGGCCGAATGGAACTGCGTGAGGATTTCCGAACCGGGCGAGCTTGTCGATCACCGGCCCTCCGGGATAGCCCAGGGCCAGCAGCTTCGCTACCTTGTCAAAAGCCTCGCCCGCCGCGTCATCCCGCGTCTGGCCAAGCTGGCGGTAAAAGAAGATGGGCGTGCGAGTATGGGGATGATCTTCCGTCCATACCTGAAACAGGCTGGTGTGCCCGCCGGAAACCACCAGCGAGACATTGGGGAATCGCGCCTCTTCCGTGCTCAATTTGGCGCGTCGGGCCATCTTATTTTCAAGCCACGCTGAATGGATGTGACCCTCCAGATGGTTGACACCCACCAGAGGTTTTTGAAGCGCCTGCGCCAGGGCCTTGCCGTAGACCAGGCCGACCAGAAGCGAACCAATCAAACCCGGACCTTCGGTAACGGCCAGCGCGTCCATTTCCTGCACGCGCACTCCTGCCTGGCGGCAGGCCTCATCCACCACCAGGGCAATTTTCTTCAGGTGCTCGCGGCTGGCAAGCTCAGGCACCACGCCGCCATACTTCTCGTGGGTCAGCGCCTGCGAGGCGATGACGTTGGAGAGAATGCGTTCGCCGTCTTCCACCACCGCAGCGGCCGTCTCATCGCAACTGGATTCAATCCCAAGGATCAGCATTTCAAATACTCTCAGGAGAGTATGTTAGCATACACACGAGAAGGCTCGTGACGCTGCCTTCACGCGCGCGAGTCTTTACGAGGGGCGCAAACATCAGAAGAAATAATACTCTTCGCGAGGTGAAAATGGAGATTCGCAAAGCCGTCTTGCCGGTGGCCGGATTGGGCACCCGCTTTCTGCCTGCCACCAAAGCGCAACCGAAGGAAATGCTGCCGATTGTCGATAAGCCTCTGGTGCAATATGCCGTGGAGGAGGTGGAATCCTCGGGAATTCCGATCGCGGTTTTTGTGACCGGGCGCGGCAAGGACGCCATCGAAGATCATTTTGACGTTTCGTTTGAGCTTGAGCACATGCTGGCGGGACGCGGCAAAGAACAGATGCTCAACCAAGTCCGCTCGATCTCGAAACTGGTTCAGATGATCTATGTGAGGCAGAAGAATCCGCTGGGTCTTGG
>DATGKJ010000163.1:0-16905 GCA_035294685.1 Terriglobia bacterium
CTCTGTTAGGAATCATAGGGGGTCGCCTCCGCCTTGTCAAGGCGCATGAAGGCGCGATCGTGCCCTCGGTTGCCGTGTGGCGCGGGCGTCTCGCCCGTGAAGCGTTAAACCGTCACGGCCCAGGATGGCCGCGCCACGTGATGCAAACCGGATTTACAGGGGATTACAAATTATAGTGACACGATTTGCTGTAGCGGCGGTGTCCCCACCGCCGACGGCGAGGAATATAACTGGTGATATGTGACAAGTGACGAGTGAGAGTGACAAAAACCGCTAAACTGTCGGAAACGATTCTTTGCTCGTCACTCGTCACTCATCACTCGCCACTTGTCACTGCCTTTTAGCGCAGGAGCAATTCCCAGGGATCGCTTCCAGAAGTCCTTAGCATCCAAAAACGAAAAATGGCATTCTAATTTAGCGTAGGGATAAGCGGCGCCAGTGCCGATCCACGTTCCGAAAATCGGCAATCATCAGAGTTTATGGGGGTTTTTGCCATCATGAGAAGGCTGATTTCTATTTTTTTATGGGTACTGGTCTTCTGTGTCACGCTAAGCGTCGCCTCGCTTTGGGCCACAACGCTACAGTTGAGAGACGGCACGCTGATTCAGGGCAAATACCTGGGCGGCACGGCGGATAGCATCAACTTGCTGGTGAACGGCAAAATCAAGACCTATCCGGTCTCCCAGGTCCTGCTGCTCGAATTTAACAGCAACTCAACGGCGGCATCCACGTCGGCCTCTCAAGCCGCGGTCTCCACGCGCCCGGCTGCCGCAACCGAGACCACAAAAGCCAGGGCGGCAACCGCAACGAAGTCTATCACCGTTCCGGCAGGGACACAGATCGAAGTGCGGATGATTGATACCGTCTCTTCCGCCATTAATCACGTCGGCGACAAGTTCCATGCCAGTCTCGAAGAGCCGCTGGAGGTCAATGGCGTTGTGCTGGCTCCCAAGGGAGCGGACGCCTACGGGCGATTGATCCAGGCGCAGCAGGCCGGGCGCATCGAAGGTCAATCGGAGTTGCGGCTGGAACTGACCGGCGTCGAAATCAATGGAAGAGTTGTTCCGGTTGTGACCAGCGACTATCAGGCGGCGGGAGCTTCGCGCGGCAAACAGACGGCGACGCGCGCGGGAATTGGCGCGGGACTTGGAGCGCTGATCGGTGCGATTGCCGGCGGCGGCAAAGGCGCGGCCATCGGAGCGGCGGTGGGCGGCGGCGCGGGCACGGCCACGCAGATCATCACTCATGGGCAGCAGGTGAATATCCCAAGCGAAACCGTGCTGGATTTCACCACCGCTCAGCCGTTTACGGTGACCCTTTCAGGGGCGGCGTCGCAATAACGCCGGGTGGGTCTGTCCAACCCATTCAGCCAGCGATGAAAATTACTAGTTTACTAGCCTATGTAAGAGTGTTACCATCGAGCCAGGTCGATGCCATAATTCACCGCCTCTTTGACTCTCACCCTCAGGTAAGGAGGATGGTTGTTATGATCGGTCGGCTCGCGCGCAAGCAGATGGGTCGGGATGAAATTCTTCCACTACAAAATTCGATTTTGGCCAAAATGCTATTTCGACGAGGCACGAGGCTGGATTGGAGATGGGTCATGTGCGAACACAAAATGAGACCCACGAACCCTAATCAACCTTTAGAATCAATAAGGCGCTTCTGCAAAGCCGAGCGCACAGTGCCACTTAAAGTTCCGGCGATAGGGTTTTGCAACAGAAAAATCTCAGGAACGAACCCTAAGCTTATGTTGGCCATCCATAAAATTTCATTATATAAAATTTGTAGTGTATACTGCTTCAGCCCTTCTGCCCTTTTGTAGCTAGGCTAGGAAAGTTGAGAGGGTGGGAAGGCAATGGAAGCTTGGTTCACAAAGCCTATCTGATGTCGTGACGCGGGGCAGGGCAACAACCGCTGTAAGGAGAAAGCATGTCTGGCGAATGCAATCACCTGGAGTTGGCGCAGAGTGTAGGACCTAAAACGGAGGGCTGCGAAGAGTGCCTGAAAGAGGGCGAATCCTGGGTACAGTTGCGGATGTGCCTGATTTGCGGCCACGTGGGCTGCTGCGATTCCTCATGGGGCCGTCATGCCACGAAGCACTTTGAAGAGACGGGCCATCCCATTATGCGGTCGATCGAACCCGGACACAACTGGACATGGTGCTACATCGACAAGGCGTATCTCTGATCAGGCGTTACCTCTACCGCCTCTCTGCGGCGCGGACTTTGGCGAGCAGTTCGCGGGCGCGTCCTTGCCAGGGTGTTTGCAGGCTGGCCGCGCGTTCCAAGGCTTCAGCGGCTGCGCGATGGTTTGGCGGATACGCGAACTCGTAAGCGTTTCCAAGATAAAAGAGCGCCTGCGCCTGATAGTCGGGATTGCCGTTGAGCAGGCTTGCCGCTGTCTTGAATTGATCGATAGCCGGAGCGATGCGGTGCGTGCGGGGCGATTCAAGGAAATCGACGTAGCCCAGAGTGAGGTGAGCCAGGCCCAGCTTGCTGTTCAGGGCCGTCTGATATTGCGCATCCGTCATTTCAGGCGGCTTTTTGATTTGCGGCGCAAGTTCCAGAACCTTTCTGGCGTATTCTGCCGCTTTGGCAGGGTTGGTGCGACCGATGCCGTAATCGTAAGCCAGCAGATTGAGCGCGTCCACGTTGTTGGGGTCTTCGGTGACGGCTTTCTCGCCGTAGGCGTCCGCCTTGGCGCTATTGTTCAGCATTTTGTAGGCAATGAAATATTGGAAATCCACGCGGCCTTGCTGGCTGCTGTCCGCGTAGGCTTTGGTGAATTGATCCAGGTATTGCAGGCGCTGATTCGCATCAGCGACGCGCGGAAGCAGGAAGAAGAAGGCATATTCCATATAAGCGGTGATCTCTTTGGCTTCGGTTTGATAGTCGGATAGCGTCTTCTGCCACTCCGCATCGGTGACGCCTGTGGGCCGGGCGTTGGGCGTTTCGGCGCGGAGTTCGCCTGGCTCCAGCATAATCACTTGAAAGGCTTCAGGAGTGGCTTGCGCGCTGCCCACGTAAGCCTTAGTGAGATTGAGCAGCAACAATTCGTTCTGATCGTGAGCTGCCAGCGCCTTCTCTCCATACTCAATGACCTTGGCATAGTTGTTTTGCTTCAGATAGGCCATCGCGTAGTATTCATCCACGCAAGGCAGGAAATTTGAGTTGGGGTGCGCTTGCATATACGCATCCAGCGCTTGAATCTGCTGCGCCGGATCGTTCGCGCCGTTAATCGCCATGGTGAGCTTGTCTTCCGGGGAATTCATCACCACGGTGAATCCCCGGCAAACCTGCTGCGCCAGAAGACTCCCGGCGCAGGCAAGGAGAGCCGAAATCAAAAGCAGGCGGGGAAATGCGCGCATAGATACCTCCGTAAGAGAGAACCGGGCGCGGATCGGCCCCAGGCTCTTCCGCGATAACCGGACGGAACCTGCTGTGGGACTGCTGGTTCTCATCGTTGACCTCTTGGCCCGGGGCTTGTCCCTCGGGCGCCCTTCCGTGAACCAGATGATAACTTCAGGGTGGAAAGTTCCAAACTTTCGGTGGTATTTTAGCTCCGAAATCTCAAATGCAAGCGGAAAAATTTTACCTGAATTCTTGAGCGGCGACCTATGATGGTAGCAGGCGCTCACGCGGTCGCGTGGCGGCTTCCTGCGCCCATCGACTGGCTGAAAGGAGATGACCATGTTGCGTAAACTGGTGAGCACAAGGTGTGATGTGGTTCCCACGGTGTTGCGGATTGTTCTGGGCGTCGTGTTTTTCGCGCACGGCGCGCAAAAGATGCTGGGCTGGTTTGGCGGATACGGATTTCGAGGCACGATGGGGTTTTTCACTCACGGCGCGCACATTCCCGCGCCGTTTGCTTTCCTGGCCATCTGCGCGGAGTTTTTCGGCGGCCTGGGATTAATCCTCGGCTTTCTCACCCGCATCGCGGCCTTTGGCGTGGGCTGTAACATGATGGTGGCTCTCTTCATGGTCCACCTTCACAATGGGTTCTTTATGAACTGGACCGGAACAAAGCATGCGGAGGGGTTTGAATATCACTTGCTGGCGCTCGCCCTTGTTTTCGCCATCCTCGTTCGAGGCGCCGGGGCGCTTTCTCTCGACCGGCTTTTCTGGGGCAGAGCTGAGAAAATGCTGCCTGAGCAGCGAGCATCATAATCTCATCCTGAATCTTAGCAGTGAATTTCGCAGCCATCGTTGAAGCGCGAATCTCACAGGGAGAGACATTCAGACATGTCTAAAGTTCGCATGGGTGTAATTGGAGCCGGCTGGTGGGCGGCTGAAAACCACATTCCGGTTTTGCAATCCCGCTCGGACGTGGAAATTGCGGGCATTTGCCGATTGGGGAAGGACGAGCTTCGAAAAGCCCAGGATCGGTTCAGGATTCCTTTTGGCACTGAGGATTACAAAGAATTGTTGGCATTGAAAGGCTTGGATGGCGTCATTGTAAGCTCGCCTCACAATTTTCACTACGAGCATTCCGCAGCGGCGCTTGAGCGTGGAATTCATGTGCTGTGCGAAAAGCCGATGACGCTTAGCGCCTCAGAGGCAAAGCGCCTCGCGCGCCTGGCGGAAGATCACAAGCTTCACTTCCTGATTCCCTACGGCTGGAATTACACTGAACTTGCAAAGGAAGCCAAAAGGAGAATTGATCAGGGCGAAATCGAAGAAGTTGAGCATGTGCTGTGCCATATGGCGAGCGCCCTGCGCGACCTGTTCAGCGGCGATCCATCCTGGGTGGCGGATGAGTCTTTTTTCAAACCGGCGGCCAGCACCTGGAGCGATCCGGCGCGAGGTGGCGGCTATGCGCATGGACAATTGACCCATGCATTGGGCTTGCTCTTCCATATCGCGCCGATCGAGCCTGAAAAAGTGTTCGCCTTTTACAGAAGTTCCAGGACTGGAGCGGATCTCTACGACTCCATCAGTTGCCAGTTTAAGGGTGGCGCGACGGGAGTGGTTGACGGGGCCGGGACCATGCCTCCTCGTTCGCCGTTCCAGGTGGATATCCGGCTTTTTGGCAGCAAGGGCATGATGTTGCTGGATATTGAGAGACCGCGGCTTGAAATCCGGCGCAACGATGGGCGAAACGAGTCGGCGCCGTTGAAGCTCGCGCCCGGCGAGTATACCTGCGTCGAACCGGTGCATCGCTTTGTTGATCTGATTCAGGGAAAACCCGTGGAAAATTGTTCTTCCGCTTCCCTGGGCGTCCGAGTGGTCTCGCTGCTGGACGCTGCCTGCCGGTCGGCCCAATCAGGGCGCATTGAACGCGCAGATTTGTGATCCAGAATTTACTTCTTCGCGTTAAACACTGATCAACGCTTTCGACCGCTTTCTTCCATCGGAAAGCGCTTACTGAAGGATTCTTTCAACGCGTGATTGACACGATTTTTGAATACAGCAGAGCGTCGGTTGCATCGAAAGGTTTATCAATGAGGAAGAGCTAGCATGGCTGCCGGAAATCAAGCGCCAGCGCCTTCGGGTCGCCATTCGCGCCGCACAGCCGTGGCAAGCGTCTTGATGCTGGTGACGACGTTTTGCTGGGCGAGCAACATTGTAGCGGGCAAGATGGCGCTCAAGGGTTTCAATGCCCTGGCTCTGGCGCAGTTGCGAATGGGCGCGGCGGCTCTGCTTTACTGGGCGCTTTATGTTGCGTGGCGGGGTTTCCCGTCGCTGCATCTGAAAAGGCGGCAGTGGGTGTTGCTCGGGCTGATGGGGCTTACCGGCATCACGTTGAACCAGATTTGTTATATCGGGGGTCTGGCGCGAACCTCGGTGACTCACACTGGATTGATTCAGGCGATTGGCCCCATCATGGTGTTGCTGCTTGCGGCGTCTCTCGGCCAGGAAGCTCTCACATCGCGCAAGATTCTGGGGATGGTGATCTCCTTTGCCGGCGTGGCCGGCCTCTTGATTGAAAAGCCGACCAAGGGCAGCGGAGCGCATTGGACCGGCGACGTGATCCTGATCGCAGCCGGAGCGTTTTTCGCTTACTACACCATCCTGATGAAAGAGGTTGCAGACCTCTACGATACCCTTACTTTGAATGCGCTGGTTTTCGGACTGGGGGCCATTCTGCTGATCCCTTTTTGCGCGGAGTCGGTTGCCAAAGTCCCCTGGCGGCATGTGCCCGCCCAGGCGTGGTGGGGGTTGGCATACATGGTGCTCTTCGGTTCGCTGATCGCTTACCTCATCTACGGATTTGCGCTCCAGGAACTTTCCGCCTCGAATGTGGCGGCATTCTCCTACCTTCAGCCTGTCATGGCTGCCGCGCTGGGAATATGGCTGGTGGGGGAACGGATTTCCATGACGGTCGTATGGGGCGGCGTCTTGATCCTGTTCGGCGTGTATCTCACTGAGCGCGAGCGAGGCGCGCGGAAGCATATTGAGCACCTGGCAAGTGGAAAAGTGTGAATGATGGAAAGGATCGGGATTTACTCTCGAAACGCGCGATGCCCATGAATTACGCGTACTCTGCCATCGCTGAAAACGAAATCCCGCGCGCTTCCTCGCCCGTGTTCCAGCATCTTCTGGATACGTATGCCAGCGAGACCAATAAGGTGATTTCGGTATGGCGCGAGTTCTCATCGGATGAGATGCCCTTTCGCCCGCATCCACGGTCAAGCGTGGTTGAAGAGATCATGAAACACCAATTGCTTTCAGAGCGGCGGTTCTTTGGGGAATTCCTGGGGACGCCAGAACCCGCGCCTGAAGCCATTCTTCCCGCGTCGCGCCAGCCTGAAGATTATGCGCGACGCATGCATGATCTGGCCCGTCCGAGGTTTTCATTCCTTGCCCAACAGGAGGAAAGGTGGTGGCTCGAAGAGGCCCCTTTCTTCGATGTTGTTCGGCAACGCATTTGGATTTTCTGGCGGCGTGTCCTGCATACGGCTCATCATCGGACGCAGCTTACGGTTTATCTGCGTCTGCTGAATAAGAACGTTCCCTCAACTTATGGCCCTACGGCTGATGTCACCTGGAAGGGCGCTGACCCGACAACAAGCATTGAGGCGGCGGGACGAGGTTAGCAGTTGCTGAAAAACACTGTGGGCATATCCTGCTAAGCCCTTTGTTTCTCATTCTGAGCGACACCGAAAAATTTCCCCATGACTTCAGCTTTCAGCAACCAGCGCTCAGCCATCAGCAGGAAAACCCGGAATAGCCACCTTGCGAGGCGAAAATGTTCTGCCAACGCGGAGGGGCCTAATGTAAAATCGCCGTTACATCCTCGGGCGACAAATGCAGAGGCTCGATGCTGATCACTTCGGTAAAAACTGACCCCCTCGCAATGTTTGCTGAGGACGTCCGAGCCGGCCTGACCAAGCCCGGCCAGAAGGAACTGCCTTCCAAGTACTTTTACGATGAAGTCGGTTCGGCACTTTTTGAGGCGATCACGCTGCTGCCGGAATACGGTTTGACCCGCGCGGACGAGCGCCTGTTGCGGAAATATGCGGATGCGCTTGCCGCGCGTTCAACATCGCCGGTGATGGTGGTGGAACTCGGGAGCGGCAACGGCAAGAAGGCGCAGTGGATTCTAAAGTCCCTCGCCCGGCGCCAGCCTACCACTTATTGCCCCATCGAACTCTCGCATTCGGCATTGCTTGCATGCGAGCGCGAAATCGACCACCTGGAAGGCGTCAGCGTTCTCGGATTTGAAACGGAATATCTCGACGGTCTCCGGCGGGCAGCAAGCCGTCGCGCCCAGAATCAGCGCCTGCTGGTGTTGTTTCTGGGGAGTTCGATTGGAAACTTTGATCCAGGTCCTGCGGAGGATTTCCTGCGGAATATCCGTAACATCCTTGCGCCGGGTGATGCGCTCCTGCTGAGCACCGACCTGGTGAAGCCTGTCGAACAGATGGTGCGCGCGTACAATGACCCCACGGGAGTTACAGCGGCGTTCAACTTGAATCTGCTGGCGCGCATTAATCGCCAGTTGGAAGGCAATTTCGATCTGCTTCATTTCCAGCACGTGGCATTATATAACTCGCGGGAGCGCCGAATTGAGATGCATCTCCGCTCGAAATGCTCTCAAACCGTAACCATTCGTCGGGCAGAATTGGTTTTCAGGTTGGAAGAGGATGAAACCATCTGGACTGAGAATTCCTATAAGTACATACCGGAAGAGGTGATCCAGATGGCTGAGCGCGCCGGATTCCGATGTGAAGCTCAATGGGTGGATGAGGAATGGCCTTTTGCGCAGAGTCTCCTGAGCTTTGCCTGATCCATTCTTGACCGCTCCTCGCTTTGTCTCACTTCGATAGCGGGAAAGGGTTGGTCATTGGGGGCGATGCTTCCCATCGCGGGACCGGTGAGGGGCATCGGCTCGCTGACTCGGGAAGCGGAGCCTCCGCCTGGGTCGTCGATCAACAATCACAACAACATTTGGAGGGTTTATGAAAGCAGCCGTTGCGAAGCAGAAGGGCGCGCCGCTCGTTCTTGAAGAACGCCCACTTCCCGAGCCGGGCGAGGGGGCTGTTCGCATCAGGGTGCATGCCTGCGGCATCTGCCATAGCGATCAGTTTGTGGTTGAGGGCATCTGGCCCAGTCTCAAGCTGCCTCGCGTGCCGGGACACGAAGTGGCGGGAGTTGTTGATGCCGTAGGTCCGGGCGTGCGTCATGTCCAGCCCGGAGCGCGAGTCGGCGTGGGATGGTATGGGGGCCACTGCGGCGTGTGTCGGGCCTGCCGCGAAGGCGACTTTGTGCTCTGCGAAAACGGCCCAGTCACCGGCATCAGCTTCGATGGCGGCTATGAAGAGTATATGCTGGCTCCGGCTTCAGCGTTGGCGATGATTCCCGAAGGCCTCGATTTTGCCGAGGCTGCTCCTCTGCTTTGCGCCGGAGTCACCACCTTTAATTCGCTGCGAAATTCCGGAGCGCGCGCGGGAGATGTGGTTGCGGTCCATGGCCTGGGCGGGCTGGGACACCTGGGCGTGCAATTTGCGCGAGCCATGGGTTTTTACGTGGTGGCCATCGCACGCGGCGCGGAGAAAGCCGACTTGGCAAAGAAGCTGGGCGCGCACGAGTACCTGGACGCAACGCAAGGGGATATGATCAAGGGATTGCAAAAGCTGGGAGGGGCCAGCGTGATCCTTTCGACTGCTGTTTCCGGACAAGCTGCCTCGGAGTTAGTCAATGGGCTTGGTCGCAATGGCTGCCTGGTGGTTCTGGGCGCCTCGCCCGATCCCATCACTATTCGTGCTGGTTCGCTGATTGGAGGGCGGCGCAGAATTCAGGGCTGGCCTTCAGGTCAAGCTTCAGATTCTGAGGATACTCTCCGCTTCGCGCAGTTGCACGGCATCCGGCCTCGGATTGAAACATTTCCTCTCGCTGAGGCCCAGGCCGCTTACCAGCACATGATGCAGGGAAAAGCCCGGTTTCGCGCCGTGCTCAAGGCGATTTAGCAGTTTGCGGACCTTTCTCATGCTGGTCGGCGGACCACAGGCCCGTGCGTCTTCGCTGCCGCCTGCGAGCCGCTCTGTAACCTGGCAGGGCGACGAAACGTTCTGCTATTCTTACGCGTTGAAATAACCAAGAGTTCATGAAGATTATCAGCGTCGGTGAGGTGTTGTGGGATCTGATCGGGGACGAGGAACATCTGGGAGGCGCGCCGTTTAACTTTGCGGCTCACGCGAAACGGCTTGGTCATACTGTTTTCTTCATCAGCGCGGTAGGAGAAGATGAGCGTGGCGAGCGAATTCTGCGCCGCATGGAGAGGATGACGCTTGCCACCCAATACATCCGCCGGGTCAAAAGTCATCCCACTGGAATTGTCACGGTGGCGCTGGATGGAACCGGGCAGCCCCATTTCACAATTCATCGGCCTGCCGCTTACGATTTTGCGAAACTTACTGACTCTGATCTTCAAGAGCTTCAATCTCAACGCCCTGACTGGATTTATTTCGGAACGCTCTTTCAGATGAGCCCGCAAGGAAAAGCTTTGGTTCGCCAGATCATTCAGGCGAGTCCTGTGAGTCGCCATTTCTACGACATTAATCTGCGCGTCAACTGTTATGAACCAGAACTTGTGCATGAATTGATGGATTTCTCAACGATTGTAAAACTGAATCAGGAAGAGTCAACGGAAATCAGCCGCATGTTAGGTTTTCCGAAATCCTCGCTGGAAGATTTTTGCCGTCGCGCCGCGCGCCAGTTCGATCTGGAGGCCGTCTGCGTTACCCGCGGCAGCGCGGGATGCGCGCTGTTTCTTAAAAGCGAATACGTGGAAGCTGAGGGATATCAGGTTCCTGTTGCCGACGCTGTGGGGGCTGGGGACGCTTTCGCGGCAGCTCTGCTTCATGGGATAGAAGCCGGCTGGCGCCCGGCAGAAATCGCCGACTTCGCCAACCGCGTGGGAGCGCTTGTCGCAAGCCGCCCTGGGGCGATACCGGAGTGGAGCGTGGAGGAAGCGCAAGCGCTGGCTGCAAGGCGATCCTAGCCATGTCGCAAGTTTCAACTTCAACTCGCCCCGCATTTTTCTGGTTTCCGTGCGTCAATCCACGATACAATGCTTGGCTTGTTTTGGAATCCACGCTGCACGGAGTAGTTTCCAAAACACTGACATGAGGAGACCGCAAAACAAATTCAGGGAATGTATCTGAAGACCGCTCATAAATTCCTTATTCTCTGCGCCATCGCGATCATCACATTCACTGCGGCGATATTCATCAATTACAGCAGCCTTGCACAATCAACCTCTGGCCAGGCGGCCGCTATCGAACGCGGCCAGAAGCAATTCGAGGCAAACTGCGGCTTCTGTCATGGGAACGACGCCACGGGCGCGCGTGGCCCGGATTTGATCCGCTCGAAACTCGTCGCAGATGACGTGGGCGGAAACCTGATTGGCGAGGTCATTCGCAACGGTCGCCCGCAGAAAGGCATGCCTGCGTTTACCATGACTCAGGAGCAAATTGACGATATCGCCGCTTTTCTTCACGCGCGCGTTCAGGGGGCAATGCGCTCGGGCCGAGTTTCAGACGCCTACCCGCTCTCGCGATTGCTCACTGGCGATGCGGCGCAAGGGAAGGCTTACTTTAACGGAGCGGGCGGCTGCTCGGCCTGCCATTCGCCTACGGGCGACCTGGCGCACATTGCCAGCAAGTACGCGCCGATTGACCTGGAGGCTCGAATGCTTTATCCGCGCGGAGCGGCAACCCCCACCGTCACCGTCGTGCTGCCATCGGGCGAAAAAGTGGAAGGCAAGCTTGTTCATCTGGATGAGTTTTCGGTTGCCTTGCAGGATGCTTCAGGTTGGTATCGGTCTTTCTCCAGGAGCCAGGTGAAAGTTCAGGTGCATGACCCTCTGGCGGCCCACCGGGTTTTGCTCGGCAAGCTCAGCCAGGCCGATGTTCACAACCTCTTTGCTTATCTTGAAACCCTGAAGTAACTGACTGGGGCGGGAGTGACTTCCTTGCGGGTTGTCGCAAATGGCAGCCGCGAGCGCTCGCCTAATTTCAACAGATTGCCAAGCATTATGATGCGGAGCGGAGAACAAGTTTCAAGTGTCAGGTTAAGGTTGCGCCTTCGATTTCAGAGGCTGCTGCTGACTCTCTTCGTCGGTGCGATTGTCCTGGCCCCACCGGCAGGGAGATCGCAGGGACTCCACGACAGCGCCCTTCTCAAGCCTGCCACCGATACCTGGCCCACCTATAACGGCGATTATTCCGGGTGCCGCTTCAGCGTGTTGAACCAGATCAACGCGAAAAACATTGGCTATCTTCGCCTGGCCTGGATATTCGAGACGCATACACAGGCGATCAAGTCCACGCCGCTTGAAGTGAACGGCATCCTCTATTTCACCGTGCCTGACCATGTTTGGGCCGTGGATGCGCGATTCGGGCGGATGATCTGGCACTATCAACGCCCGTCCGAGGGAGATCACATCGGCCATCGCGGCGTGGCCATGTACGGCGATTGGCTTTATTTCACAACCCCGGACGCTCAGTTGGTTTCTCTCAATGCTAAAGATGGCAGCGTGCGCTGGATCAGGGAGTTAGCCGATCCGAAGCTGGGATACTTTTCCACCATGGCGCCCCTGGTGATTCGCAATCACGTCATTGTAGGCGTCTCCGGCGACGTCACAGACATCCCGGGCTTTCTTGAATCCCTGGATCCCGACACTGGAAAAATCCAGTGGCGCTGGTATGTGGAGCCGAAGCCCGGCGAGCCAGGGTCAGAAACGTGGCCTCGCAACAGCGACGCCATCCGCCACGGCGGCGGCATGACCTGGATGACGGGCAGCTACGATCCCAAGCTCAACCTGCTTTATTGGGGAACCGGCAATCCCAATCCGGTGCTGGCAGGCGAAGCGCGGCCGGGGGATAATCTGTTCACTTGCTCGATAGTGGCGCTTAATCCGGATACAGGAAAGCTTGTATGGTATTTCCAGCCCTCACCGCACGATGTCCATGATTGGGACGCGGTCGAGACGCCGGTTCTGTTCAATGCTCCTTTTAACGGTAAGCCACGCGAGTTGCTGGCGCAGGCCAGCCGCAACGGTTTCTTCTTTGTGCTCGACCGCACGAACGGCGAGCATCTGGTGACCGCGCCGTTTATTGACGAAACCTGGGCTTCCGGCATTGATTCTCGCGGGCGACCGATTGCCAAAGCGGATTACGCTCCAAGACCCGACGGCGCGCTGGTCGAGCCGGCTTCCGACGGCGCCACCAACTGGATGGCGCCCAGCTTTGATCCCCAGACCGGGTTGTTTTATGTGAACGCCCGCCGCACATTCAGCATTTTTTATCTGACTGCAACCGGCAAACCGGAGGGCTGGGCGGGCCGCGACCGCAACCTCTATGCGGACTCCACGATTCGCGCTATTGACTATCGCACGGGCAAAATCGTCTGGGATCATGAAATCGGAAAAGGAGAAGGCACGGCAGGCATTCTGACCACGGCAGGTCATCTGCTCTTCACGGCTGACAATGCGGGCAATCTCCTCGCCCTCGATCCGGCCACTGGCCAGACGCTGTGGCACGTGAATCTGGGTGGCCGCATGGAAAGCTGCCCGATGACCGTTGAATTGGATGGCCGACAGTATCTCATCGTCAGCGCCCAGGACCTCCTCTTTGCGTTCACCCTGCCAGAGAACCTCATCCATCAGTCTGCAAAGTGATGGGTGAGGGGCGCAAAAGAGGTGAGATCTTTTTATCTTCTGATGATCGGAGATTTAAGATAAGACTTGGAATTTATGGTGGAGGCGGGGGGAGTTGAACCCCCGTCCGAAAAGCCTTACAACTGAAAGACTACATGCTTATCTCGTTCGCTCAGGATTTCGC
This sequence comes from Terriglobia bacterium, assembly GCA_035294685.1. Lineage (GTDB taxonomy): Bacteria > Acidobacteriota > Terriglobia > UBA7540 > UBA7540 > RH2-MAG17b. Next base: position 13,289 of record DATGKJ010000163.1, read on the forward strand.
TCCCGGCTCTCAGGAACGAGCAAGAACGAGCCAGAAGCTAGCCTGAACGCTCTCCCGATTGCTCAGGAAAGCCTTGCCCGGCATTTTCAGGCGGCAAATGCCAAGCCAGCCCGCTGAATCGACATCTTTCCCCGTCCCGCGGGCCGGACGAAGAAGACGCGCTGCCTAATTAGGCAGCGAGAGCAAACTGCGTATTGTTGGCAGTTGTGTTGTTCCACGCCGATTGCGGGTGGTGTGGCCCCCGGCATGCCTTCCAGGCGTTACAGCTTCCGTCGAAACCGATACGCCCCCTTCACTCACATCATTGTAACATGGCGCAGCGAAGCCACCAAGGGTTCTCAAAGTCAGGCAGTGTCCTAAACCCAGCTTGCATCACGTGGCACGGCCATCTTGGCCGTGGCGGTTCAACGCTTCACGCCCGTGCCACACGGGAAACTGGGACACTACTCGAAGTCATAGGCTGCGCCCGCAACACTTCTTATATTTCAGACCGCTGCCGCAGGGGCAAGGATCGTTCCGCCCGGGCGTCTGTTGAGCCTTTTCTTGGTCTCTGATCCAGGTCATCACGTTAGCGGGCGGGCGATGCTCCAGCAGTTCGCCCGCCATAAATCGCATGTAGGGGTCAATGTGATGGAAGAACAGCTTGTAGCCTGCGCAAAGATAATTCAGGCCTTCTTCGCCATCCGGTGTCCTGATGAACCGATGCTTCGGACACTCTCCATTGCAGGCAAACCGCACATCGCATTCGCGGCAGTAGCGCGGTAATGTATCGCGCTTCGCCAGGCCGAACTTCACCTGCTGGGCGGACCGGACAAGCGATTCCAGCGGTCTTTCCATAATGTTGCCCAGCTTGTTTTCGGGGTAGACGAAGTGATCGCAGGAATAGAGATCGCCGTTATGCTCAATGGCCATGGCGCTGCCGCAGGTTTCGCGGAAGACGCACAGGCTGGCTTTCAGGCCAAGCCAGGTTTCGAGCGCCACGTCAAAAAGCTGAACGTAGACGCGGCCCACATCGTGGCGAACCCATTCATCAAAGATCGCGCAGAGAAATCTGCCGTACTGCCGAGGCTCCACAGACCAGGCAGAGACTTTCGCGGGCTGGGTTGAGGCGGGGCTGATCAGAACCAGACCGTCGGCGCCCGGCCTTGCCGCCACTCGTTCCACAATCGGAATAAATTGCAGAAAGCCGCTGCCCACTTCCTTGAGAAAGCGATAGACTTCAAGCGGGTGCTGCGAGTTATGGCGTTCGACCACGGTCAGAGTGTTGAATTCCACGCCGTGCTTCTTCAGATAGCCAAGCCCGCGCATGACGCGCGCGAAAGTGGGTTGCCCGCCTTTATCCACGCGATAGCGATCGTGCAGCTCCTCGGGCCCGTCAATCGAAAGCCCCACCAGGAACTTATTTTCGGCCAGGAACTCGCCCCAGCGGTCGTCCAGAAGGATGCCGTTGGTCTGGAAGGCGTTCTCAATGCGCTTGCCGTTGGCGTATTTCCTTTCAAGCTCCACCACTTTGCAAAAATAATCGACGCCCAGCAAGGTGGGTTCGCCGCCCTGCCAGGCAAAGCTGATCACCTCTGCATCCTGAGCCTCGATGTATTGACGGATGTAGGATTCGAGCACCGGTTCCGGCATCCGCCAGTCGGACTTTTGCGGATAAAGGGTTTCTTTTTCAAGGTAGAAGCAGTATTTGCAGTCAAGATTGCAGAGAGGCCCGATGGGTTTGGTCATAATGTGGAAACTAGTAGATTCCATCGCTCTCGACCTATGTGCACAGGGTATAGCGAGTTTAGCGCCGAGTTGGGATTCCCACAAGAAATCGTTACAACTTCTCTGCAGCGACCAAGTAAGAAGATCCTGTTTCAGCAAAGGAGGAAGTTCCGGTTGGGTTCTGGCATATCGGCGGGATGAGAGAACCGGAGGGATGGATGCTGAGCGGGGATGATGAGGATCATTTGAAGGTTTTGCAACAGGCCGGGGAGCAGCGCCCTCGGCGACGCGATGCGGTTGGAGCGCCAGCCTCCGTCGCCCTCTGGGCTCCTTCGGTTAGCGCCCAACCGAAAGGTTCTATTGTGCTCGGAACAGGCACTTTCTATTTTGACTTGACACAAGGCTGAGAGTGCATTGACAGACCCTCCCCTTTCGGTTAGGCTCACAGGCAAGGGGAATTATAGAAGGGAGTTCGTCTCACGCGTGAGGGAACGGGTTAAATTTTGGGTCTTGTTAGCTCTAGGAATTATTGAGGTTTTTGGGGTTTCACTTCTTTTTGCTTTCGCGCTCGGACCTCAACAAGCGGCGTCGCAGCAACAGCCATCGCAATCGACCCAGCAAAACGCTCCGGCGCAGCAAAACTCTTCTTCTCCGCCTGGCCAATCCGCCGCTCCAGCCCCCTCGGGAAATGCGCCGGCAACTGCGGCAGCGCCGCCCAGCCCTCAGGAAGCGCAGGATTATAATGCCATCGAGAAGGAGACAGACCCCGATAAGCAGCTTCAGCTCGTTAAGGATTTTGAGAAGAAATATCCGAATAGCTCTCTGCTGAGCGATGCATATTTTTTTGGCGCGAGCGCCGCTGAGCGAAAGAATGACGTGACCCATGCTTTGGATTACGGTCAGAAGAGTCTGAAGCTGCGACCGGATAACCTGCGCAGTCTGATTCTGGTGGCAAGTCTTTTACCTTTGCCTCAGGCGCTGCAGGGCACCGATCAGAAGAAGGAGCAGCAGCTCGACGAGTCGGAAAACGATGCGAACCACGCGCTGCAACTTCTCAATAATGTGCAGCGCCAGCCTCAGATTCCCGAAGCCCAGTTTGATAAAAACAAGGCTCTGATCCAGGCCCAGCTTCATGCAGCGCTTGGCATGGCGCATCTGGAAAAGGCGGTGATGGCCCCCAAGAGTCCGGACGCGAACGAACTCGCTTCAGCGGAGCAGGAGTTTAAGGCCGCTGTCGCGAGCCCGGAGCCTAGTCCCCAGGACTACTACCGGCTCGGAGAAGTTTACGTTCGGGAGAATAAGTTGGATGACGCCATCAATGCTTTCACTGAGGCGGCAAAACTCGGCCAGGGCACGCTGATCCAGCAATACGCCAATAATATGATTGAGAAATTGAAGGCCGCAAAAGCCAAGTCTTCCAACTCGCCTCCGGCCGACCAACAGCAGCAATAGCGGTGCAGCCTTGGGCAACTCTGTTTACACGCGTAGCAGGTTGCCGAGAAACTTGTCCAGCCTGTCATTCCGAGGAGCTGAAGATGGCGAGGAATCTCGTAAGCCCCTTGTTTTCAGAGCGAGATGCCTCCCCATCGCTTCGCCCTGGGTCGGAATGGGATGCGTTGGTAACTCTTTTCAGCAACCGGTCTGGCCCTTCCATGCATGGCAAGAGCTTCCATTGAGGACCTTCAAAAGCTCATTCATTATCGCTTCCACAAGCCCGAGTTGCTGTTGGAAGCGCTGACGCATTCCTCATACGCTCGTGAGTCCGCCGAGCCGGTCAAGGATAACGAGCAACTGGAATTCCTGGGCGACGCGGTGTTAGGATTCGTGGTCAGCTTCAAACTGGCGGACGCGTTTCCAGAGCAGCCGGAAGGCAAACTTTCGAGGGCGCGCGCGCGGCTGGTGGCTGCCGA
>DATGKJ010000164.1:0-4785 GCA_035294685.1 Terriglobia bacterium
GGTTTCGGTCATCGCGTCTATCATACCGAAGACCCGCGCGCGACCGTGCTGCGCAAAATGTCTGAAGAGTTGGGGCGGCGGACCGGGGAGCCGAAGTGGTTTGAAATTTCGCGCCGGGTCGAAGAGTTCATGATCCGCGAAAAGAAGATCAACGCCAACGTGGATTTCTACTCCGCTTCGGCTTATTACGTGCTCGGAATTCCGGTGGAACTTTATACGCCGGTTTTTGCGATGAGCCGCATTTCCGGCTGGACGGCGCACGTGCTGGAACAGTACGCGAACAACAAGCTGATCCGCCCACTGGCCGAGTATACGGGGGCTGCTAATTTGAAATACGTTCCCGTGGATCAGCGATGAAAGCTTCCTCTTGATGCTTTGACGGTTGTTCCGGTTTTGCCGATTACGGACTCTGAATCATAGCGGCGCTTCTCGTCTGCGTCAGGGTGGACTTCGAGCGCCGAGTGAGCAGAAGTTAACATCTTGACTGCTGCTCGCAAATTCCAGTGGCACCATTTTTTGTAGCGGCGCTGTCCGCAGCGCCGGTCTGATCATCAAAAAGGCGCCGGTGGGGACACCGGCGCTACAGCCGAGGCTGTCACTGTAATTTGCAGGCCTCTTTAAGTCTCGCATCTGGGAATCCCCCGGGGAAGTGCATCGGCGGCTATGGCGGGTTTTCAATGGAAAGTGGATGTGCTTCTGGAGGGGAACTGGCGCGGGGCCTCTTCAGTCCTTCTCACGAATGGTCGCCATCCTGTGCTGGTGGATACCGGCCTGCCTCATGACGCCCACCAGTTGCTGAGAGCCCTGGCTGAACGAGGGTTAAAACCGGCCGACATCCCCTGCATCATCAATACCCATTTTCACCTCGATCACGTTTCAAATAACCACCTGTTTTCCCAAAGTGTGATTTACGCTACCGAGCAGTCGCACGATTGGTGCCGAGCGCTCTATGCGGATCTTGTCGATCCTGTGGGCTGGAAGGCGCGGGTGTTAAAATACTATCCGGAAACTTACGAGTACGAGCGATCCGAAGATCTGATGGGCAAGCTTCGCAAAATAGCCCTGCGTTGGTGGAACGTGCGCCACATCGGGTCTCCTTCCCAATTCCGCTGGATCGAAACACATCCGCTGCCTGACGGCATTGAGGCTCTTTTCACTTCAGGGCATGTTCCGGGCCATGCCTCTCTGATCATCCACGGCGATGCCGAACCCATTGTGGTGGCGGGTGATGCGGTCCTGACGCGCACTCACGACGACCAGGTGCTCACCATGATCCCCTATTGCCGGGCGCAGTACCAGCAGGACCGGCAGAAAATTCTTTCCATTCCTGGCAGGATTATTCCCGGCCACGATCAAGCCTTTTTGAATCACGGAACAACGAAATAGGACGCCAAAGTGTGGATTCAGGCACAAGGAGCGATGGCCTCCTGAGCGGTAGAGTGTGGGCGATCTTCTGTCCGCTACAAACCTATGAAAGTTAAGAGGTTATTTCAAGTAAAAATCGCTTGACTTCAATATATACAAAGAGTAATCTCTCCTACAACTCAGAAGGGTTGGCAGTTTTTCGCTAGATGGAAGTGTAATCTTAAGGGTGGGAGAGATTACATGGGCCGTAAGGTCTTGGTAATTGAAAACGAGTCTTCTATCCGCAACGTCATTTATGTGCTCCTGGATGCGCTGAGGTGTGAGGGAGAAGTCGCCTATAGCGGGCAGCAGGCCCTGGCGATGATCGGTCGCGAGAATTTTGATGCGATTTTGCTCGACCTGCGCACCTCAGAGCTTCCGCCCGATCAGGTCGTCTCCAAGATTTGCGAAATTCGGCCCAACCTCGTGGGCCGGATACTGTTTATCACTGGCGAACTCTCCGATCCGGAGATTATGGCGTCCATCGAGCGACATTGCGCGCCTTATGTGCGGCGAGGCCGATTGATGCACGACCTTTGGGACCGTCTCCATCTGGTCTTTGGGCATACCGAGTCGCCTTCCGCAGCGCGCTGAATCTCGCAGCATTTGATCTGCAATCCCCTCAGCAAGCCTCGTCCACAAGTTAAGGTGGGTGACTGCGATACGTGACATATCGCGGGGCTTCAATGTCCTGCTGATCCCTTCCGGTGTCATTCTGAGCGGCTGTGTTTTCGATGAAAAATGCCTGACTTACAGGGGATTACAAATTATAGTGACGACTTCTTCTGTAGCGCCGGTGTCCCCACCGGCGTCTTTCGGCGCTGAGGACAGCGCCGTTACAGCAAATAGTGTCACTATAATTTGTAATCCCCAATAGGGCGCATGCCATTCGACCAGTAAAATAAGCTGTTAAAGTTTGATAAGCTTAAAAAATTCAATACCTATTAAATAAAGCAACCGGTACATAAACAGAAGTATCAAACAACACAGATTTCAAGGAGGAATCCCATCATGAAGCATATCAAGGTCATACTGACCGTGTTTGCAGTGACGTTTTCCTTCGGCGTGCTGACGGCGTTTGCACAGCATGGCCATGCGGGTGGCATGGGTGGCGGACGAGGCATGGAACCGCCGGTTGGTGGCATGGGCGCCCCGGCGGAACCTGGGCACGCAAATGCCGGGCGTGAAACCTTCCCAACGATGGGTGGAAGCAAGACGCCCGATCAGTTGCTGAGCCAGAACACCCAGCTTTCTTCTCGCTTGCAATCGCTTCTGCCTGCCGGCACAAGCGCGCAGGCCGCGGCCAGTGGCTTTAAGAATCTGGGCCAGTTTGTAGCAGCGGTTCACGTTTCTCACAATCTTGGCATTCCTTTCAGCCAACTGAAGGCTGACATGGTCGGTTCGGGCATGAGTCTCGGCAAAGCGATCCATACGCTCAGGCCGGAAGTAAATGCAAAGAGGGAAGTGAAATTGGCCAAAAAGCAGGCCAAGGAATATCTGAAAGAGTCAGGCTCATAGGCTTCGCTGGGATTGACGATTTTCGATTGTCGATTGAGAGACAGTCCGGTTCATAAACTTCACCGAGACAAAAGGGAGTAGCCGCAGACCTGTGCTTTGATCTGCGGCTTTTTATTTTTCCAACGAGCCGCCGATCTCAAAAATCAGGCCCCCCGCGACGACCATCACTTGCGGCTCTCTCTTAAAAATCACCCATGTCAGCCATTCCCGCGAAAGCGGGAATCCATCCGCCGAAGACAGACTTTTTATATCAGGAACGACTTCCTATCTCGCCAAGGCCCTATAATCCCATCATGCGCGAATTTTGGAACTTTCTCCTTGCGGACTCGGAATTATAAGCGACAGGCGTAGCGTATCCTCGAATGAAGCTATGAGAGAGCAGGCAGAGTGCAGCGACGGCGATCTGTTGCGCCGCATGCAAGCCGGTGATGAGGAAGCCTTCACCGCGATCTATCGTCGCCATCAGGGCGGAATCTACCGGTTTGCATTCCATATGACCGGAAGCCCCGAGATCGCCGAAGAGGTGACGCAGGAAGTCTTTATGACGCTCATTCGCCATCACGAGCAGTTTGATCCCCTCAAGGGTTCTCTTCAGGCATTTTTGTTTGGCATCGGGCGAAATCACGTGCTGCGCTATTTCGAGCGAGAGCGTGACTACGTGTCTCTTGATTCAAACGATTTTGACGGGTCCTATGTCTCCTCAGACAATCTGGAGGCTGTTGCCGCAGACCCGTTAAGCGAGCTGACCCGAGAGGAAGCGGCAACCCAGGTATGGGATGCTGTGATGAGCTTGCCGGCCATCTATCGCGAAGTGGTTGTGCTCTGCGAGCTTCAGGAAATGAGCTACGCCGAGGCTGCTCAGCTTCTTGCCTGCGCGGTAGGAACTGTTCGTTCGCGGCTCCATCGAGCCCGCGGATTGTTGCTGAGCAAGCTCAAAACCCTGCGGCAGGTCTCATCAGGTCTGAACTCGTGAGGCCCGCGAAGGCGGAAGGCGAGGGTGATTTCGATGGATTGCAGACTCTTCAATACGCTTGTGGATGACATCGCGCGAGGTTGCCTTGCAGATGAGGAAATCCGCAAGGCTGCGACGAATCATGCCGAGGCTTGCCTTTCGTGCGCAAGACGGCTGGCGGAGGCTGAGCGCCTGACGCTGGCTTTGAGGCAGTTTGCCGCCTCGGTGGGAGCCTTGCAGGCTCCGCCGGAGGTGGAAAAGACTCTTCGCATTCGCTTCGCGCAGCAAAGGAATCTTGCCCAATGGCATCGGCGAAGACAGCGCCTGGTGCTGGGCGCTGTGGCGGCTGCCGCACTGCTGGCGGCTCTCAGCGTCTTTCTGTTGCTGAAGTCGGGCGGGATGCGGCAGAATCAGCCGGAAGTTTCGATAACTCGGCCAATCGTCAAGGCTGAAAAAGAGATGGAATCAACCCCTGCTGATCGTTCGCTCGTGGCTTCCGCGCGCGCGGGGGAGAAAACCGGACGGCAGGCTGCGCGCGCGAACCCGCGAAATGCGGTCGAGCTGGAAGAGGGTTTTATCCCCTTGCCTTACGGCGAGGGCAGCCCTGCCCCTGCGGAGGAGCAGGTTATCAGGGTCAGGTTGCCGGATTCCATTCTTGAAGAGATTGGACTGCCAGCCCCCAACGGGCCGGCGGCGCGTTACGTGACGGCAGACGTCCTGCTGGGCGAGGACGGAATCGCCCGCGCCATCCGGATTGTTCAGTGAAGGAATGCGGAGGAAGGTAAAGATTCCGAAGGAGGAAGTATGAGGAAGATGAAGGTATGGATGATCGTGGCAACCCTCGCAATGACGGGAATGTGTCTTCAGGGCTTTGCCCAGACAACTGAAGCGCCGCCTCCTCCCCCTCCAAA
>DATGKJ010000165.1:0-7805 GCA_035294685.1 Terriglobia bacterium
GGAGCGCTGAACGGCGTGTTGCTCGTGGGCAACAAGGGAGGAAATACGATGGTGACGGGGCGCGGCGCAGGCGGCGAACCCACAGGCGTGGCGGTGCTCTCCGATGTGGTGCAGATTGCCCGCGCCATCGTTTCCGGCGGCTCAACCACCACGCCGCTCGGCTACACCCATTGGCGACCGGCTCGCATTGCCACCTCGGATGAAAACGAGGTAGCGGCTTACCTCCGGCTCGTTGTCCGCGACCGGCCCGGCATTCTTGCGCGAGTGTGCGCCATCCTCGCGCGTCATCACATCAATATTGATTCCGTCCTGCAGGAACCTGCCCACTCCAAGGAAAAATTGCCCTTTGTCATGACGCTTGAGCCTACGCGGGAGAAATACCTTACGCGCGCGGTGAAGGAGATCGCGCGGCTGCCTTTTATGGCTCAGCCGCCGCTCCTGATGCCGTTTTCACAATTGCCGTAAGGGAACCTGCGATGTCAATGTGCGGATGGAGCGATGCCGGGGGCTGTTTGTGCATTGAATCAGGAAAGCTGCGGGCTTTTGGCAGAGTCCTGGTGATCAGTCGGGATGGCGTCTTCGTCATCCACGAATTCCGCCTGCACGCGCTGAGGCAGCAGGCCGCGCTCAAAGCCGCGATCCAGCAGGGTCTGAACCGCGCGACGCCCTTCTTCGCCGTAATCCAGGGTCCAGTGATTGACGTACATGGAGACAAACTTGTCGGCGGTATAAGCATCCAGGCCGCGAGCGAATTGCATCGCGTAGGCCAGCGCCTCTTCGTGATGATCCAGGCTGTAACGGATGCTCGCCCTCAGGATCTTTGAAGCGCGCTGAATCAGTTCCGGACCGAGCGCCCGGCGGATGGCATTTCCGCCCAAGGGAAGCGGAAGACCGGTTTCGCGATGCCACCATTCGCCCAGGTCAATCACCTTGCTGAGGCCCTGAAGACCATACGTCAACTGCCCTTCGTGGATGACCACCCCTGCGTCGGTTTCACCCCTGGCCACCGAATCAAGTATTTGATCGAAAGGAACCACAACGGGTTCAAGCTCCGGCTCAAACAGCATCAGCGTCAGATAGGCTGTCGTCATCTTGCCGGGGATTGCAACGCGTCGTTTCTTCAGGTCGGATGCCCCAAGCGTTCCTTTAGCCACAATCATGGGCCCATAACGCTCGCCGAAGCTGGCTCCGCAAGGAAGCAGAATGTAGCGATCCGCGATGTAGGCATAAGCGTGGAAGGAGACCGCCGTAATATCAAAAACTCCTTCCAGCCCCTTCTGATTCAGACTTTGGATGTCCTCCAACGTGTGGCTGAATCGCAAGTTCCCAGTCGGGATCTTGCGAGTCGCCAGCGCGTAGAACATAAACGCGTCGTCCGAATCAGGACTGTGCGCCAAGGTCAATTCGAGGGTTTGCGGAGGCGCGCTTTCCGATTTTTGTGCAGTGGATAGCTCCATTTGATCCTTAGGAAAACTCCTGAACAGTGCGCACCTTTACGCGGGAGGAAATGACTTCTTGGGGAATCTTGGGCAAGGGGCTTTGGGGTCGTCGCTGGGCACAAAGCCAGAAAGCGGTACGATATTACACCCCTCTCGATTCCGCTCCTCAAGCTCACACAGTGTTTCTGGTAAAAACTAAAGTCAGACAAATCTGAATTTGTTGTCGAACTACGAATTCATCCTAACACAGGATACGAGTGCTGACAAACTTGGCCGCTGCGTGGCGAATCGGTTTCAATCCCTTTTTCGTCAGGGGATCACTGCGTAGGGGCGGACGGCGTCCGCCACTACGTGGCAGAGGTGCATAACACAATGGTGGAGGCGCGGCGCTCTCCCTTCACTTCGTTCAGGGCAGGCTCTCAGCGCCGAAAGACGCCGGTGTGGACACCGGCTCTACAGAAGAAGTCGTCACTATAATTTGTAATCCTCAATAGAAGCTATTTCAAAACCTCACTTTACTCGTTGAACGGGTGGCCAACAAAAACCCCCAAAGACTGTCATGCTGAGCGAAGCATCCCTGTATTTGTAAAATTCGCTAAATACGGGGATTCTTCGCTTCGCCTGCGCTCCGCTCAGAATGACAAGTGAACGCTCAGGATGACAGTTGGGCGGGCTTTTCACCAAGCTATGGATTGGCTGAAGGATTTTGAAATAGGTTCTACGATTGAGACATAAGGGGTGATGCCCTGCGGGCGCTGTTTTGACCGAGATCCAGGGTGAATGCGAAGAGAGAAGGGCTATACGTCCAGGACCAGCAACAAGAGGATATAAATCCAAAGCCCATACATGAAGTGCCAGTAGAGGGCGGTTCCATCCAGGAGAGAGCGGCTTTTGACACCCTTTGCGATGCCAGGTCCATGGAGAGCCACGAGCGCAAGCGCAAAAATCCCGCCCAGCAGGTGCAAACCGTGAGCGGCGGTGAGAAGGTAAAAGAAGGAACTGCTGGGGTTGGTCGCCAGATAAATTCCCTGCCCAACCAGTTGCTTCCAGGCGATGAGCTGACCTGCAATAAAAGCGATTCCAAGGCCCAGAGTGACGTAAATCCAGACGAGGAACCGGTGCGGAAGCCCGGCTGTTAAAGAGCCGCGGGAAAACTCCAGCGTCAGGCTGCTGACGAGGAGGACGACGCTGTTCACATAAACGATGCGAGGCAGCGCGGTGGGGACCCAGTTATGAGACGAACCTTTCAGAATGATCCAGACGCTCGTGAGGGCGGCGAAAAACATGACAATCGCAAGAATCGCCACCCAAACGCCGGTCAGCGAAACGCTGGCCGGAATAGCGCCTTCCGAATTCCAGCCATCCCCGCCGCCCCCGAAGCCGTCATCATCCGACCCATTCCCGAACCCGCCGGTATCCTTAACTTCTTTCTCTTGGGTTGGAGTCAAGAGTGAACTGGCCATACGCCTCACCCCGCTCTCTTCAGCAAATGCTTATTTGCTGATTCCCATACTTTAGCGCGCTCTCGGAAGGGATTCAAACGGCCATGCCCTCCGCCTGGCGAATAACTCTGGGGGATTTTACTGACTCTGGATTCAGAAAACTCAGCGTTACAGGCTTTCTCGGGCAATCAGCTCTTCCACAGTCTCGCGCTGCCGGATCAGTCGGGCCTTATCAGCGGACACCATCACCTCAGCGGGACGCGGGCGAGTATTGTAGTTCGAGGCGAGCACATAACCGTAGGCGCCGGCGGTCAGGATGGCGAGCAGATCGCCCGGCTGGGTTTCCGGAATTTCCCGATCCTGAGCGAGAAAGTCGCCCGTCTCACAGAGAGGCCCCACAACATCTGCGCAGAGCGTGCCGTTCGACCCCTGGCGGAGGGGCACAATTTCATGGAAGGAGCCGTAAAGCGCGGGCCGCACCAGGTCATTCATGCCGCAATCAACGACCACAAAATTCTTGTGCGGGCTCCGCTTCACGTAGAGCACGCGCGTCAGCAGCAAACCGGCATTGCCCACAATGGCCCGCCCGGGCTCAACCACCAGCCGGTAAGGCGTGCCGCGAATTCGCTCTTCGAGTCCGCTGGCAAGCCGGTCTAATTCCAGCGGAGCCTCATCCGCATAGCGAATTCCGAAACCGCCGCCCAGATCGAGATGTTCAATCGGAATTCCGCTGGCGCGCAGGCCGTCCGCCAGGCCTTTGATTTCGTCGAACGCTTTCAGGAAGGGATCGACATCCAGAATCTGCGAACCGATGTGGCACGCAACGCCGCGAATCTCAAGTTCCCGCAAACTCGCGGCGCGGTGGTAAAGCTCAATGGCATCTTCTTTGGGGACGCCGAATTTGTGAATCGTCTGACCGGTGGAAATGTAAGGATGAGTTTCCGCTTCAACATCCGGGTTGATGCGAATCGAGACAGGGGCGCGGCAATTCCGATGCCGGGCGCGGCTGGCCACCACGTCCAGCTCGCCGGCCGATTCTACGTTGAACATCAGGATGCCGGCGGTGAGCGCGGCGTCTACCTCAGACTCCGTTTTTCCCACGCCTGAAAAGACGTTTTTTTGAGCGGCGGCTTTCACCTTGAGCACGCGCAAGAGTTCTCCGCCGGAAACAATGTCAAAGCCGGAGCCGGCCTCGCGCAGCAGGTGAAGAATGCTCAGATTGGAATTTGCCTTGACCGAATAGCACACCAGCGAAGGGACCGGGGACAGGCTCCGCGCAAAAGCGTGGAAATTCTCCAGAATAGCGGACTGGCTATAGACGTAGAGCGGCGTTCCGTATTGCCGGGCGAGCGATTCGAGGGAGGCGTCTTCGCAAAAAAGGTTTCCCGCGCGGTATTCCAGGCATTTGTTGGATGAGGGTTGCATCAATTTCAGTCTGTTTCACCGCGCCTTGATCACGAGCAGCGTCTGGTCGTCTCGCGGAGCGCGGCCTTGCTCAAATTTTGCGATCTCCGCGAAAACTTTTTTGATGACTTCGGTCACCTCGCGGTGCGCGTTCTCTCGCAGGACGTTTTCCAGGCGATCTCCGAATTCCTCGCGCCGCGGATTATTCGCCTCAAGCAGCCCGTCCGAGAACATCGCCAGCAGATCGCCCTTTTCCATCACCAGCGATGTCTCTTCGTGCTCCACGTGATCCAGCAATCCCAGGGGAATGCCCTCCGCGTGAATGGCATGCGCGCGTCGCCCGCGCACCAGGATGGGAAGAGGCATTCCGGCGTTCGCCAGGCGGAGGGTTCTGGACTTCGGCTCCCAGATGCAGTAGGTGAGCGTGATGAAGTGCCCTTCAATCTTATGCTCCAGCAGAAGCGTATTCAGCTTTTTCAGCATGGCGGGCGGGCTGAGCCGCTGCGGCACCAGGCTGCGCAACGTGCCAATGGCGAGCGCGCCGTAAAGCGCCGCCGGCGCGCCTTTGCCGCTTACATCGCCGATGGCCAGCACGTGGCGGTCTTTGCCGTAATCGAGGAAATCGTAAAGATCGCCTCCCAGTTCGCGCGCCGGACGAAAGCGCGCGGCAACCTCCAGCCCGGGAATTTCGGGATTGGGAGGCGGCATCAGGTGCGCCTGGATTTCTCGCGCCCGCTCCAGGTCGCGCTCCATCCGCGCCTCGCTGCGCACCACGCGTTCATACAGTCGCGCGTTTTCAATGGCAATGGCGATCTGCGGCGCCAGCGTCGAAAAGATGCGCACGTGCTCTTCCGTAAAGTAGCCCTGCTGCGCGCTCACCATATCCACCACACCGATCACGCGATCGCGATAGATGAGCGGCACCGCCAGTTCCGACTTCATTTCCGGATCGACAAAGACCGCGCGCGGGTCTTCCGCGACATTGGGCACAATCACCGGCCGCCGGGAAGCTCCCGCCGCGCCGACAATCCCCTGCTCATAATGCACCGTGAATTTCTCCGGCGTGCTCTGATCCTGCTTCATGGAGATGACGGCATTGAACGTGCCGGAAGCTTCGTCCGCCAGCAGAATGCTGAATCGATCGTAGTTGATCAACCGCTTGGTTAAGGCGGCAATCTTGCGCAGCAACTCGTTCAGCACCAGGACCGAACTGAGCTCGCGGCTGATTTCATTGAGCAGTTGCAGCGTGCGCGCCTGCCGCTGGCTGCGCCGATAAAGACGCGCGTTTTCGATGGCGGCGGCAATGCGTCCGCCCAGCAGTTCCAGCAGGTTCTGATGCTGCTCGGTAAAGAAATCCGGCCAGGGCGCCTCCAGATCGATGACGCCGATCACACGATTCTTGAAGATCAGCGGCACGGCCAGTTCGGAACGCACAGCAGGCAGAGACTGGATGTAAGCGGGGTCCTTGGAAACGTCGTTCACCAGCACCGACCGTCGCGTCTCGACCGCCCGCCCCACAATGCCTTCGGTCACTTTGATTCGCAGGTCGCGCGTGCCTTGCGGGTGCCCCACGCTGAAACGGACGCTGAGTTCCTGGGTCTTTTCGTTGAGCAGGAGAATGGCGAAAATCTCGTAGTCGATGACGCGCTTCACCATCTCGGCGATGCGCGTCATCAGCTCGTCGAGGTCCAGCGTGGTGTTGAGCCGCTCGCTGACTTCGAGCAGCAGGCTCAGCAACTCCGTCAACTCCAGCGGCTTCGAAGTGGTTTTGATCGTCTCAACCATGATCGTGATCAGTGACTTGGGATACGGATGAGGGGAGTTGGACTTACTCCACTGAAAACCTCAGCCAACCGAGGTCGGCCGCTATCATATTGCTGCACAATGCATTTCTAGCAGCCAGTCAGATCACCCGTGGGATCAAGCAAGATGGACAGAGATATTCTAGCATAGGGATGTTGCGAGGCCCGTGAAGCGGCGTCCCTTCGGACGTATCATACGGAGCCTCCATCTGTTATTGTTCTGAGCGGCGGCCTTTTCATACTGTCATTCTGAGCGACAGTGAAGAATCCCTGTATTTCAGCTCCCGGTGAACTCCGCGAAGCATCCTCGCATCGACAGAACCCCCGTTCTGGTTTTTCATGGACCACTCGTATCTGCTTTATAATGTGAGCGCATGTTAATTCTCGCCTTTGATACAACCAGTGAGTGGGGCGGCGCGGGAATTTTCCGCGACAAAGAATGTCTGGGCAGCGCCGCGCATAACGGGCCTGCTAACTATTCGGTTTCACTTTTTCAGGAAGTCGAGAGACTGTTGAAAGAAAGCGGGCGGAACCTGGAGCAGATTGATCTGTTCGCGGCGGCGAAAGGACCAGGCTCGTTTACGGGCATCCGCGTCGGTTTGGCCGCGGCGCAGGGATGGGCAAACGCGTTTGGCAAACCCTTGCGCAGCGTCTCGGTTTTCGAGGCGATGGTGGAGCAGGCGCAACCGGAAACGGATCACGCGGTTCCCCTTCTCGATGCGCGCCGCGGAGAATTTTACGCTGGGATTTTCCGCTCAAATCTGCGAAGTGTTTCGTCCGATGGCGGAAAACCCCAAGAAGCGCTTGGCGCTCGATTCCATTTTGCAGGGGAGGGGCTTGTAGCAAAGCCTGAACACCTGGCATCCCTTTTACAAGCGCAGATTCCTGAAGGCTCAAGCGTCACTTGTGTGGTGCGCGAGACTGATGAAGCCGCGCGTGAGCTGGAACGGCAGTTTCCGCCAGCCTTTCGATGGAAATACGTGAAAAGCCTCCTGGTTCCTGATATCGCAAGACTGGCGCTCCGTGCGCATCAGGAGGGATATCCCATCTCGCCTGACGAACTTTCTCCCGCTTACATCCGTCGTCCCGACGCCGAATTAAACTGGAAGGGCTGACTCTTTACCTCATTGAAAAGTTGGTGCGGAGGGCCGGAATCGAACCGGCACGTCCCGTAAGGGACAAGGGATTTTAAGTCCCTTGCGTCTACCAGTTCCGCCACCCCCGCACATTGATTCTAAAGGGCTTACTGTTCTATCTCCATGCTGCAATGCAACCTCATCGTCTTCGGACGTTCGCGATAACACAGGGCGACATGACTGACTATAGCAGATTGACAGCACACGGGAACACACGATAACATTTGAGACATAAGTACGTGGCTATCCCCCTCGCAGATCGCGCTGCGGTGTAATGTTCCCCCTCGATTAAGGGGAGATCCCTGTTCTGGTAGAGGAAGAGCATGTCCTTCGTCCCGCCGGGCGGGACTCCTCAGAGCCTGCCCTGAGCAGCGCGAAAGGATGACAGGCTGGATGATTTTTCGAGTAATCTCCTAACGCCTCGAAGTCATGAGGTACCTCGATGGCCGATGCTGAAAAACTCCGAGTAACCGCACAAAAGTGGTTGATTGTCAATCGTATCGCCACCCCAAAAATCCAGTGGCGTGCGATGAAAAAAAGAATGTTTAGATTTGGTGAACGCGGATAAAAATATATCCTATT
>DATGKJ010000166.1:0-2694 GCA_035294685.1 Terriglobia bacterium
CTTTGGAGCAAAATCGCGAACCTGATAGGTGTGGCCCAGCACAAGATACCGAACCGGTCGATTCTTCAGAACCTGGTCGAGCGCCAGGCTATATCCGTCCGCAGTGTAGTCCTTAAGGAGCGGAGATTCTACCGCCAGAACTTCTTGCACTTTGGCCTGTGCCAGTTGATGAGCCAGATCAGCAATGCCGTCACCCAAAATGACGACCGCGACAGTCTCTCCCAATTCCTGGGCCAGCCGCTGGCCCGCAGCCAATGCTTCCCACGTTGCGCGAGCGATCTTGCCATTCTGATGCTCCGCGAAAACCAGGATTTCGTTGTTCATAGAACGGTTTTGAAGATCACTGCGCTCATGCGGATGAGGAGTCAAATTTGAACGTCCCCCTCTTCATCCCGGCTTTGCCTCCCTCCGCTGCTTAAGATAGCGACGCGGAGAAGCAGGGCGCCTCTATAACACTCGCGCCTCGTTCCTAAGCTTGTCAGCCAGATGGGCCGCTATTTCCTTTGGACTGCCTTCCAGAAATTCCGCCTTAGCCTGCTTGGCCGGAATATAAATTTTCATGATTTTCTGTTTGGGCGCGATATCCCCAATGCTAAGGCCCAAATCAGCCAGCGTCAGTTTGCGAATCGGCTTGTTTTTGGCAGCCATAATTCCCTTCAGGGTGGCGTAACGCGGTTTATTGATGCCGGATTGAATCGTGAGCAACGCAGGCAATGGCAATTCTATCCGCTGAAACCATCCGCTTTCGAGTTCTCGTTTTACTTCAACCGCTCCATCCTTGATTTGAATCTCCATGATGATGGTCGAGTGCGGCAACCCCAGAATCTCGGCCAGGATGACGCCCGTCTGGGCAAATCCGAAATCATCTGACTGAAGGCCGGTCAGAATCAAGTCGGGCTTTTCCGGACCGAGCGCAGCCGCCATGGCGCGGGCAATACCATAGGCGTCAAGGCCCTCGAAAGCAGAATCGCTAAGGTGCAAGGCCCGGTCTGCCCCTTTCGCCAAGGCTTCCTTAATCGCCTGTTGCGCTCGTTCCGGGCCTAGCGTGCAGACCACCACTTCATGCGTTGACCCCGGCAAAGTCTCTTTCAGCCGGAGGGCTTCTTCGAGAGCATAAATGTCAGGTTCGTTGACCTCGTAACGGGCCTCGGATTCCTGAATCCACGTTCCGGCGGAATTCAATCGGAGAACAGCATCACGAGCGGGAACCTGCTTAAGGCAGACACCGATTTTCATAAATAGTGATAGACGCTTACGGGCGCGTGGTCAGTGACAGATGACCGGCAAAACAGCGGTTCACAAAAACGATCGAAAAATTAGCGCAGGATTTCTCAACGGAAAGGCTCTATATGAATCACCGATGATTATTTCGCTCAGATCTTCACCCCCTCGCGCCCGCTCTCTAGCCTCTCACAAGCGCCAAAGCCTTCTCACTCGCCACACGTCACTGACCACTCGTCACGGCTTTTCAAACCGTTTAAACAGCAACGCGGCGTTGGTGCCGCCAAAACCAAAGGAGTTGGAAAGCGCGTACTCCACCGAGGCTGTCCGGGCGTGATTCGGGACATAATCGAGATCGCAATCCGGGTCCGGGTTTTCGTAATTGATGGTGGGGGGAATCATCTGGTCGCGCAGGGTGAGCGCCGTCAGCCCCGCTTCAAGCCCTCCAGCGCCGCCCAGTAAATGGCCGGTCATTGACTTCGTGGAACTCACCGCCAGCTTCTTCGCGTGCTCCTTGAAAATGTTCTTGATAGCCAGGGTTTCCAGGCGGTCGTTGTAAGGGGTCGAAGTGCCATGCGCGTTGATATAGCCAACCTGCTCGGGCAACACCTTGGCGTCAGCCAGCGTATTGCGCATCACCCGCGCCGCCCCCTCGGCATCCTCTGACGGCTGAGTGATGTGAAACGCATCCGCCGACATTCCGTAGCCGACAAGCTCCGCGAGGATAGGAGCTCCGCGCCTCAGAGCGAATCCCAATTCCTCCAGGATCAGGATTCCGGCGCCCTCGCCAATCACGAAGCCGTCACGCTCGCGGTCAAAAGGCCGGCTGGCCCTCTCGGGTTCCTGATTACGGGAAGACAACGCCCGCATGGAGGCGAACCCGCCCACGCCCATCGGCGTGATGGCCGCCTCCGCGCCGCCGCAGATCATCACATCCGCATCGCACCGGGCAATGATCTTGTATGAATCGCCCACCGAATGGGCGCTCGAAGAGCAGGCCGTGCAGGTGGCCGAATTCGGCCCTTTCGCTCCCCAGCGAATGGAAACAAAGCCCGACGCCAGATTCACAATCGATGCGGGGATAAAGAAAGGAGAGATGCGGCGCGGCCCCCCTTGCATCAGCGCCGTGTGCTCGCGCTCGATCACGTCGAACCCGCCAATGCCTGAGCCGATGAAGACTCCCACCCGTTCGGCGGTTTCGGGCGTAATCTTCAAGCCTGATTGTTCCAGCGCGAATTGCGCCGCCGCCATCGCAAACTGGATGAAAAGCCCCATCTTCTTCAGTTCTTTTTTCTCGACGAACTGAAGCGGATCAAAACCTTTGACTTCGGCGGCGATAGTGGTGGAAAACCCTGTGGTGTCAAAGTGGGTGATGGGCGCAACTCCGCTCCGCCCGGCCAGGATATTCTTCCACGTTTCTTCCGTGCCCACTCCCACCGGGCTTACCAAACCCACTCCCGTGACGACGACTCT
>DATGKJ010000167.1:0-4354 GCA_035294685.1 Terriglobia bacterium
GATTTTCTGGCTTGGGTCGATTGTCGGGCGGAATCGAAGATCGCGTAGATGGCTGAACCGCTTCCCGTTAGGGATGCAGTTTCGGCTCCGGCCCGGATGAACTGGTCTTTCATCTCGCCCAGTTCTGGCCACTTTGCGAAAACAACCTCTTCAAAGTCGTTTTCGGCCGGTCCCCGATGATTGAAGGGATATTGTGACCACACACCGAAAGCATTTAGTTTAAAGCCCGAATCCGCGCTTGTCAACTTCCGGCTCGCTTCCTGATAAGCCTCCGCCGTTGAAATGGGGAAGGGCGGGTGAACCACCAGACAATGTTTGCGAGGGATATCAACCAGCGGATAGACCTCTTCGCCTCGGCCACAACCGAGCACCCTGCCGCCGAAGAGGAAGGCGGGAACGTCCGATCCGAGAGCGGAGGCCAGCTTGAAGCGCGCGGAAAAATCCAGACGGTCGCCCGTGAGGCGCTCCAGGCCCAACAAAGTAACCGCGGCATCGCTGCTGCCGCCTCCAAGCCCGCTTCCGGTGGGGATTGTCTTCTCCAGTTTTGCGCGCGCGCCGCCTTTCCATCCGCGTTCCTCTTTCCACATCGCGCAGGCGCGATAGACCAGATTGCGCTGATCGGTTGGAAGGGAGGGATCGGTGCATTCGATAGAAATGTGGGAATCCGGGCTGAGCGTCAATCGGAGGCGATCATGCAGCGAAATGGTTTGAAAGATGGTCCGGATTTCGTGATAGCCGTCCGGTCGTTTGAAGAGAATCTTGAGGCCCAGGTTGATTTTGGCAAAAGCGCGTAGATGGATAGCGCGGTTCAAGGCAGGGAAGAAGTCAAACTCAGCAGCCAGCCGTGCGGGGGGAGCCGCTTAATTATTTTTGGAATTGTCTTTGGCTAAATGATGCTCAAGTTGCGAGAGGCGCTTCTGAAGCTTCGCGGCCTGGGCAGCGTCAAAATCGCCATTGGAAGAGTTAGGCCACTTTTTAAGAGCCTGCTCCCACTCTTCAGCCGCTTCCTTTTCCTTGCCCAGTTTCAGGTAGAGATGGCCCAGATGTTCCAGCACCGTCGGATCGTTGGAGAGCAGCGTAGCCGCTTTCTGCAAAGGAGCCAGCGCCAGATCGTAACGCGCCATCTTGTAGTAGGCCCAGCCCAGGCTATCCAGGTAGGCCGCGTTGTTCGGCTCCAGTTGCAGGGCTTTCTTGATATATTCGACAGATTGTTGCAGTTGGATGCCCCGGTCCGCCAGCATGTAGCCGAGATAATTGAAGGCGGCTGAATTCAGCGGGTCCACCTGCAGGACCTTCTTGAACTGCTGCTCCGCAAGATCGTACTTCTTCTGGCGCTCATAGACCGATCCGAGCAAAAATTCAGCAAATTCGCGGTCTGACGGTTTCAGGTTCGGTTGATTCAATACCTGATCGAGCTCATTTTGCGCTTCACGGAAGCGCTTGGCCTGAGAATAAACCTGAACGATGGCAAGCTGAGTCTGCGTATCGTCCTGATGGTCTTTCATCAGATTACGCAATTCCTGAACCGCCTCGTTGACGCGCCCCTGGTCTCCTAAAAGCGATGCGTGGAGCAAAATCAACGAACGGTTTTGAGGATATTTCTTCAGCGCCGCTTCGGCTTCCTGCATCGCCTTTTGCGGCTGGCCTTGCAACTGAAGCGTCTCAACGATCAAGCCTTCTCCCTGGGCCGCCTGGTCTTTGCCGAGCGCTGTGATCTGCCGGAAAGTGTTAATGGCCTCGTCGTACTTCCCCTGCGAGCGGTAAATCATGCCCAGGTGCTCCAGGAAAGTGGCGCGATTGCTGGCTTCGCCAGCCGAATATTGGCCGCTGGCGCTCTTCGTCTGATCCAATAAGCCCTGGAGAATCTTGATCGCCTGATCCTGATGGCCCAGCGAGTTCTGGAGCAGGGCCTGCTGATAAGTGACTTCAAGATCGCCGGGCAAAAGCTTCTGCGCCTGGTCAAGCTCTTTCGAGGCGGCGTCATAATGGCCTTCTGTCTGGTCGAGTTGCGCCATGCGAAGGTAGGCCAGGCCATCCTGAGGATTCACTTTCAGAATCTGCTCAAACTGTTCCCGCGCCTGGTCCATCTTTCCGGAGCGCATCAGCGCGTCCGCATATTGCCGCCGAACGTCCACATTCTCCGGGTCAGCTTCGAGAGCCGCCTTGAAGTTTTTAACCGCCTGCCCGTAATTTCCAGTCTGGGCGTAAGCCAGGCCCAGCATGGCCAGCGTGGACGGCCCGCGCTGATTCTCAGGGATGCGCTGGAAAAGCTGGATCGCCTGCTGATACTGTTCCTGATCAATATAAAGCTTGCCCAGATAACTTAACGCGCTGCTCGAGTCAGGATGATCGTTCAGGATTTTCTTGAAAATGGCTTCAGCTTTTTCCGGGTGATTATCAAGACCGTATAGCCTGCCGAGCAGGACCGCGGAGCGGGTGTCACTCGGGGCGAGGCGCGTAATGGCCTCGTACTCGTGGATGGCTTTTTCAAGGTTCTGCCTTTGCCTGGCCTGAGTCTGGTTCTCACGGAGGCTGTGCAGATAAATGTCGCCCAGAAGCCGGTGAGCGTCGAGGTCGTTGGGGTTGGCCTTCAGCACATATTGCGCTTCGTTCAGCGCGTCCCCGATGCGATCGACTCGCCAGTAGAGCTCGCCGAGCTGGACTCGAAGAAAGAGAGAATCCGGGTCGTCCGCGATGGCTTGCTGGTATTCTGAAATCGCGCGTTCAATATAATCGCTGCGGTTATAAATGCCCGCCAGTTCTTCATAGCGGCGCGCCAGCATGAAATGGTAATAGGAACCAGCATGATCGGGAGTGGCGGCGGAAGACGACGCGGGAGCCTTTGCTGTGGAAGATTGCGCGGACGCTTCGAGTCCCATCACGCATCCCGCGCAAAATAAAAAGAGGGCCAACCTGACCCCCGCTTTCTTAACAATTTCGCGCATATTTCCTTCTTCTTGAATCCAGCTTAACAAATTGATTATGCCACGCAAATGGCAACCCGTCAAAAAGCTTGGCATGGTGGGCCTTCCTCAATTTTTGAATCGGCAGTCGCCCGCCCGATTCTCGCTCGTAGGAGCGGATGCCAGGCGCCTTCAGCAGGTCGCTGAAAAACCCTTGAGCCTGTCATTCTGAGGAGCCGCAGGCGGTTCCTTCGCACCGCTCAGGACAAGAAAATAGGGGCGGACGGCGTCCGCCCCAGGGCGCATGCCATGCGCCCCTACAGTCAATTTCGCGTCATCGAATGACGAACAATTTCTCGATTTTCCAGTTAAGCCTATTCTTTTCTGTTCATTATGAGCAACGAACAAATTCAATTAATAAGTCATTTAGATTCTTGAAGATATAGTTAATTTTGGAAATTGTTGGCCAATGGCCATCAGGCAATAAGCCAGTAACATCATTCTATTGTAGCCTAGCTAGCTGAGCAAGTCAAGGCGCGTCCGACAGGTGTTTGGAGAATCATATCAATGATGGGAACGGAGATCATTTCCCAGTGAAGCCCATACGCGCAAAAATTGCGCTAACAGATTCCATTTGAGTCCGTCAAAGCGGATATGTGGTATTCCCACATCTTCTATAGTACGCTCATGTGGGATGACCACAGGAGAGAGCATGTCCAGGGAAAAACTCGACCTTCTTCAAGGCACTTAGACCTCATCGTTCTTCGCACCCTCGTGGCCATGGGGCCGATGCACGGCTATGGCATTGCGCGGCGCATTGAGCAAGTCAGCGGAAACCAGGTGCTTCTGAACCAGGGGACAATCTACGCCTCACTCGTGCGTTTGCAGCAGCGCGGGTTGATTTCGACCAGGTGGGGAACTTCCGGCAGCGGCCGCCAGGCAAAATACTATTCCATTACCCGAAGTGGTAGAAAACGGCTGGCCGCTGAGACCGAAAACTGGCAAAGGCTTTCGGCGGTCATTGGCCGCCTGCTCGCTACGCCCGAGGTGGGGCGATGAGGGATTTTATGCGCGAATGGCTGATGCGAGTCCGTTCATTTTTCCGGAAGCGTGAATTCGATCAGGATCTCGAAAGAGAGATTTCTTCCCACATCGAGATGGCGGTGGAGGAAAATCTCAGACAAGGGATGATCCCCGAAGAGGCGCGCCGCCAGGCGCTGGTCCGCTTCGGCGGAATGGAGCAGGCAAAGGAACGGCATCGAGAAGCCCGCGGATTGCCCCTCTTGGATAGCATCGTCCAGGACCTGCGCTATACCTTCCGCACGCTCCGCCGGGATCGCGCCTTTGCGGTGATCGCAGTGCTGATTCTCGGTCTGGGCATTGGAGCCAACACCGCGGTCTTCAGTGTGGTAGACACGATTCTCCTGCGCCCGCTGCCGTTTGCAAATCCC
>DATGKJ010000168.1:0-8035 GCA_035294685.1 Terriglobia bacterium
TCCTGGGTGGGACGATTGGCCAGCATCAGAATCGCCCGTCCCAGCGCGTCATTCAAGCGCGCCTTAGTCCCGCCCGTTGTGATGTGCTGCAATGCCTGGGCCAGGGCGTTCGGATCTCCCGTGAAATCCTGATCCACACGCACCGTATCATCAAAGGTGATCAAGGCTGCCTGCCCAGGCTTTCCGAGAAGCAGCCCGGAGAAAAGGGAACCCAACGGCCTCACCTGGTTAAGAAGCGGCCCCACCGCCTTATTCGTTTGCACCAGAATCACCAGGGCCACCGGCTGCATTGCCAACCCAAACTTGCTGATGCGCTGAGGCACGCCATTATCCAGTATGCGAAAGTCGCTTTCCGCCAGGTTCTCTATAAATTGGCCGGAAGAATCCATCACAGTAACCGGCGCCTGAACGAGCGTAGACTGCACGTGAATGCTGGCCAGATCAGGATAAGGCGTCGGGCGAGGAGCGTTGGGATCCTGCGGCGGACGGCTCGAAAGCTTCGGGGGCCCGCTTGTCTGTTGTTGCGGCTGCGGCTGCGCCCACGCGGCGTTCCACGCGAACAGCAGCGCCAGCAACAGGAAAATCGAATGGGATAACAATGGGCAACGATTGATTTCAGGTCTCATCGACAGCCCTCTCTTCTGAAGTATGACATAAGCCGTCCCACAATGCCTCGCTATGTTCGGTTCAGCCCACTCCTCGTCTCTTTCGCCCTTAGCTGATTAGATGAAAGGGTCTACCCCTCCGTTTGCCGTTCAGTTCACTTCTCTTTTCATCGGCTTTCAGCTACGCCCACTAAACCAGCAAGGTACAAGCTTCTATAATCACCATACCCGTTATTCCTTGTTAACTAACTTATAATTTTGAATTCCGCCTCTCCACGAGGGCTATAGACACCGTACTGGAAAATTCTACAAGCGCATCTCCCTTACGGCTCACTCCATTACACCTTTCATGGCGTTTCCTGCTGATTTTAAGGGAGTTACATCCTCAAAAAGATTGGCAAACAGAGTGCTACAGCATGGGCGGAGGAATGTTTATGAGTCCAACAAAGTCTATTAAATTGGTTGCATTGGGATTAGGTGTGGTCGTGCTTATGACGGCAGGTTGCGCAACGAAAAAGTTCGTTCGGCAGTCAGTACAGGAATCTGTCCAGCCGCTTCAGGCGAACCTCAACAAAGTGGATCAAAAGACGGATCAGAACGCTGAGCAGATCCGCGATGTGGATCGAAGATCAGAGAGTGGCATTGCCCAGGCGCAAAACGCAGCCGATCAGGCTCACCAGGCGGCTACGACGGCTGATCAGCACGCTCAAGCCGCGCAGCAGGTAGGCGAAAAAGGTCTTGCGCAGGCAAATGAAGCTCAGGAGATGGTCAATAATATTGATAACTATAAACCGGCGCAGCAAGCGACGGTCTTATTTGGCTTGAATAAAAGCACCTTGACGACCGAAGACAAGCAGCGTCTGGATCAGCTTGTGCAAACCGTCAAGACGCTTAAACATTACGAGATTGAAGTCCAAGGCTACACCGATAGCACCGGGCCGAGGGCATACAATCTGCAACTGAGCCAGCGCCGGGCCGACAGCGTCGTTCGCTATCTGACCTTGAATGGAGATATTCCGCTGGTGAAGATTCACAATTTAGGCTATGGGGAGGCAGCGCCCGTCAATCCCAATAACACTCGAAAAGGGCGAGCGTTGAATCGACGCGTGCAGATTACCGTCCTCGTTCCTCAGATGCCTAATGCCCCGCAATCGGCGGCACAGTTAACGCCAGCCGAATCGACCCAATAAGCTTTTCGGGGTCGCCGCATTGCAACTCACCCGACAGCAGGAGGATTTTCGCGCGTCGCGAGAAGCCTCCTGCTGACGCTCACCGCCAACAGCGCCGCAGAAATATCGCTTACCTTCATCCAGACCACCCCAATTTGCGGATTTACTTTCCCATCGTCTCTTGTCCTTTCCCCTCAGATTCTCATCTGGCGCTCCGATTGATCACCCGATGGCTGGAATAACGAAAAATGTTTTCTGGTAGAATGAGGAGGTGATGGCGAACTCACAATTTGTTCATCTTCATCTTCATACGGATTACAGCCTGCTTGACGGCGCCTGCGATATTCCGAAAGTGATGGACCGCGCGGCGGAGCTGAAGATGCCCGCGGTGGCCCTCACCGACCACGGCAACATGTTCGGCGCGGTGAAATTTTACGACGCCGCCGTGAAGCGAGGCGTCAAGCCCATCATCGGCTGTGAAGTTTACGTCGCTTCCACCAACCGCTTCGACCGGTCGCCTGAAAGCGACAGGCCCAATCATCTGGTGCTGCTTTGTGAAAACGAGCGCGGATACCGCAATCTGGTGAAGCTGGCGTCGCTCGCCTACACCGAAGGCTATTACTACAAACCCCGGATTGATAAGGACCTGCTGGCGCGCCACTCCGAAGGGCTGATCGGGCTCTCGGCCTGCCTGAAAGGCGAAGTGGCTTCCGCCCTGATGGGCGAGCGATATGAATCCGCTCGCCAGGCCGCCTACGATCTGCGTGACGTTTTCGGCAAAGGGAATTTTTATCTTGAAATCCAGGATCAGGGCGTGCCCGAAGAACGTCGCATCAATCCACATCTCACCCGCCTTTCGCGTGAAACCGGCATCCCGCTGGTCGCCACCAATGATTGCCATTACATTCGCCAGTCTGACGCGCGCGCCCAGGAAGTGTTGATGTGCATTCAGACGGGCAAAACGCTGAGCGACCCCCAGCGGATGAAGTTTGCAAGCGACCAGTTTTACTTCAAGTCTTATGAGGAAATGCAGGCTGTCTTTCATGAAATTCCTGAAGCGCTCGCGCGCACGGTGGAAATTGCCGAGCGCTGCAATTTGCATCTCGAAAAGAGCCAACACGTTTTTCCGCGGTTTGAGGTGCCGGAAGGCGAGACGATCGACAGTTTCTTTGAGCGCGTCACACGCGAGGGCTTTGAACGGCGCCGCCCGCAACTCGAAAAGCTGCACGCCGAAGGCAAATTGCGGCGCCCGCTTGAAGCCTATGAGGAGCGTTTGAATCGGGAAATTGAACTGATCAAGCAGATGAAGTTTGCCGGCTACTTTCTGATCGTCTGGGACTTCATCCGCTTTGCGCGCGAAAAATGCATTCCTGTCGGCCCCGGACGCGGGTCAGCGGCGGGCAGCCTGGTTTCGTATTCCCTCTATATTACCGATATCGATCCTCTTCAGTACGACCTGCTTTTCGAGCGCTTCCTGAACCCCGAACGCATCACTTTCCCCGATATCGACATCGACTTCTGCATGCGGCGTCGCGGCGAGGTCATCAACTATGTGACGGAGAAATATGGCCGCGAAAACGTCAGCCAGATCATCACCTTCGGGACGATGGGCGCCAAAGCAGTTATCCGAGACGCAGGGCGCGCGCTGGATATGCCCTTTGCGGAAGTTGATCGCATCGCCAAGCAGGTGCCGAATATTTTGAACATTACCTTGGAAGAGGCGCTCCAGCAATCGCCCGAGTTGCGCCAGTTGAAAGAGAATGATTCCCGCGTGGCAGACCTTTTGACCGTTGCGATGAGTCTTGAGGGCCTGTCTCGGCACGCCTCGACGCACGCCGCCGGCGTGGTGATTTCGCCGCAGCCGCTCGATGAAATCGTCCCCCTCCACAAGAGCAACAAAGACGAAATCACAACGCAGTATGCGATGGACGATCTCGAAAAGATCGGCCTCATCAAGATGGATTTTCTGGGGCTCACGACGCTCACCATCCTCCATGACGCCGTGGAACTGATCGAAAAGACGCGAGGCGAAACGATCGATCTCGAGCACCTGCCGCTCGACGATCCCGAAACCTATGAACTGCTCGGCAAGGGTCTGACAGGAGGCATCTTCCAATTTGAAAGCCGGGGGATGACGGATATTCTCCGCCGCGTGAAACCCAGCCGCTTGGCTGACCTGACCGCGCTCAACGCCCTCTACCGTCCGGGCCCCATACAGGGGGGCATGATCGACGATTTTATTGCGCGCAAGAGCGGGCGCAAGAAAGTGACTTATGACCTGCCACAACTGAAGGATATTCTTGAAGAGACTTACGGCGTGATCGTCTATCAGGAGCAGGTCATGCAGATTGCTGCGAGCGTCGCGGGCTTTTCGCTGGGCGAGGCTGACGTATTGCGCCGCGCCATGGGTAAAAAGAAACCGGAAGTCATGATCGCCATGCGGGAAAAATTCCTGGCCGGCGCTCGCAAGAATAGCGTTCCTTCCCAAAAGGCTGAGAAGCTCTTTGAGTTGATGGAACAATTCGCCGGTTACGGCTTTAACAAGTCGCATTCGGCGGCCTACGCGTTGGTGGCCTACCAAACCGCTTATTTGAAGGCCCACTATCCGGTGGAGTTCATGGCCGCTCTGCTGACGGCGGAAATCGGCAATCAGGATAAGCTCACGCACTACCTCAATCAATGCCGCGATATGAACATCGGCATTCTTCCTCCCGACGTCAATTCAAGCGACCACACGTTTACGCCTTGCGGAAACAGCATTCGATTCGGCCTGACCGCCATCAAAAATGTGGGCGAGGCGGCGATTGAATCCGTGCTCGAAGCGCGCAAAAAGCTGGGCCGCTTCGATAGCCTCTTCCAGTTTTGCGAAAATGTGGACCTGCGGTTGCTGAACAAACGCGTCATTGAAAGTCTGATTAAAGCAGGAGCGATGGATTCGCTGGGGGCCCATCGGGCGCAGATGATGGCGACGCTCGACCGCGCGATGGAAATGGGTCAAAGTCGCCAGCGGCAGGAAGCGGCCGGGCAGGCCGGCCTTTTCGGCGGATCAAATCTGGTCGCCGAGCCCGCCCGGAGCATCCCTCTGCCGGACGTTCCCGAATGGTCAGAAAGCCAGAAACTCGCGGGCGAAAAGGAAGTGCTGGGGTTCTACATTACGGGACACCCGCTTGAACGATATCGGGACGTTGTGGCTTCGCTGACTCAGCATGACAGCACTTCACTCGAAGAATTACGGCATGATTCGTCCATCACCCTGGCGGGCATTCTGACTTCCATCCGCATCCGACCCAGCAAGAAAGGCGATCTTTGGGCCAGTGGCACGCTGGAGGATTTGCGCGGAACGGTGGATTTATTGGTCTTTCCGCAAGCCTTGCAGCAGGTTCAGAACCTGCTCAGGCCGGATGCAGCGCTGCTCGTCCGCGGTCGCGTCCGCCAGGAAGAGAATGCGCGGCCCAAAGTGGTGGTGAATGAGGTTCAACCGCTCGAAGCGGCGGCCAGCAGGGCCAAACCTGAGGTGCTGATCCGTTTGAAAGTTGGCGAGACGCTGGAAACATTGCTCGACGACCTGGAAAACCTGCTGGCATCCCATCCGGGAGAAAGTCCTGTAACCTTTGAACTGGTCCAGCCCGGCGATTTCACAGCTCGCCTGCGCGCTCGCAAGCCTTCTGGCGTTAAGGCGGATGAACCCTTGCTTGGGCAACTCAAAACTCTCTGTGGGCAGGAAGCGGTCTCCATCGAAAGGCAAAAATCGGCCAACGGTCAGCCGTAGCGCCGACCTATTTTTGGCGATCCGGGGGAAACCCCGCAACAAGGAATTATGGCAGCTCAACCCAAACCGCAGCCGTCATCGGCGCTTCAGGAAATCGAGCGGCAGATTGCCGAACTCGAAAAGACGCCGGAATCCGCAGGTTGCCAGGAAGAAATCGAGCGGCTTCGACAGCAGGTTGAAGCTTTAAAAAAAGGTCCGGAAGCAACTTCCAAGAGCAAGACTCACGATGCCTGGCATCGCGTCTTGCTGGCCCGCCACCCGCAGCGCCCTTATACCCTCGATTACGTTCAGATGCTCTTTACTGATTTCACCGAACTACACGGCGACCGGCGGTTTGGCGATGACGCGGCCATAACCTGCGGCCTTGCGCGCTTCGAGGGAAAGACTGTGATGGTGGTGGGGCAGCAGAAAGGCCGTGATACCAAACAGAAGGTGGCCCGCAACTTCGGCATGCCCAAGCCTGAGGGCTATCGCAAGGCCCTGCGGCTGATGCAATTTGCCGCGAAATTCAATTTGCCGATCATCACCTGGGTGGATACCCCGGGCGCTTATCCCGGCATCGGCGCTGAAGAACGCGGCCAGGCTGAGGCCATTGCCTATAACCTCAAAGAGATTCCCAAGTTGGCGGTTCCCATCATCGTAGTAATCCACGGCGAGGGCGGCAGCGGGGGCGCTTTGGCCATTGCGGTCGGCGACCAAGTCATCATGATGCAGAATGCCATCTATTCCGTCATTGCGCCGGAAAGCTGTTCTTCCATTCTCTGGCGCGATTGGAATCATAAGGAGGAAGCGGCGCGCATCCTGAAGCTCACCGCCGAAGACCTGCGGAGCTTCGGCATTGTGGATGAGATTGCGCCGGAGCCTGCCGAAGGCGCCCATGCTGACCCGCGCTCGGCGGCAGAAATGCTGCGTCCGCTGCTCGCCCGGAGTTTGCAGGAGCTATCACTTATCCCAAAAGAAGAGCTTCTCCGACGCCGACACGAACGCCTGCGCCGTCTCGCCACTTTTGTGACTGAGCATTAAGAGCTCAAAACGCGACTTTAACCGTGGCTTGCGGGAGGAGCTGAAACGGCGGGCAGGTCGAGACGCTGGTAGATCACGTAGAGCACCAATTCCAGCCGGTCAGCGACGCCGACTTTATCATAAATGTGGCGCAGGTGATTCTTGATTGTCTGTTCGCTGATCGCGAGCTGCTCCGCAATCTCCCGATTTTTCCAGCCCTGCACCAGATAGCTGATGATGGATTTTTCGCGCCGTGTTAAGGTGTCTACCGGGCGCGGAAGGTGTAGGGGAGAACTTCCCAGCATATCGGCCATTTTTGTGATCTCGCGCTTGGGAAGCCAGATTTCACCTTGCATCACCTTTCCGACGCACTTGATGAAAAGCGCCGGATCAAGCGATTTCAGAACCACTCCTGAAGCGCCCAGACGGATGTAACGCAAGGATTCGCCTTCGGTCAGCGATGCTGCGGTGATCACCAGTTTGCAGCCCCGAGAAGCATTGCGCAGTTTGTTCATCTGCTCGGCAATCTTCTCGGTGAGGAGTTCCGCCTGCAGAAAGACCAGGTCTGGCTTCAACTGCCGCGCCATATGGATCGCTTGCGTCATGTTTTCCGCTTCCGCGATGCCGCGCAGATTGTTCCGCATCGTCAGCAGCCGGCGCAGGCCGAATCGGAAAACCGCTTCCCGGTCAATAATCAGAATCTGAATTTTCTTCCTGAAATTTCGCGCGGGTTTCATCTCGACGCTGCTAACCAGCCTTAAATGTGAAAGAATGGATCGTTGGATTTCAACATCCTGCCAAGCTCCAAACTGTCATCGTCCAATTTATCGGCAATTGCGAGAGGAATCATGAAACTCAGCGAGGTCGCATTCCGCATCCATTGCAAACTGGAAGGCCCGGCAGACGCGGAAGTCATCGGCGTGGCGAGCCTGGAAGAAGCGGGTCCTCAAGACCTGACTTTTCTGTCGAATCCCAAATACTACCGAAAAGCTCAACAGACGCAAGCCGCAGCGATTATCGTGGGCGAAGGCGTTGAACTCACCGGCCGCGCCTTGCTGCTTTCAGAAAATCCTTATCTGGCTTTCGCCCACGCTCTGGAACTGTTTTATCCCGCCAAGCGTCCCGCGCACGGCATCCACCCCACGGCCGTTATCGCGCCCACGGCAAGCATCGGGCGGAACCCATCCATCGGCCCCTACGTCGTCGTCGAGGACCATGTCAAACTCGGCGATGATTGCGTGCTAAAAAGTTTTGTTGCAATTTACCGTGGCGCTCAAATTGGCGACCGTTTTCTGGCTCACTCGCACTCCGTCGTGCGCGAAAACGTTCGGATTGGTCACGACGTGACGCTGCAAAATGGCGTCGTGGTTGGAGGGGATGGGTTTGGCTTTGCCAGGCAGGCAGACGAGACTTATTACAAAATCCTTCAGACAGGGACGGTGGTGATTGAAGACGGCGTCGAGATTCAGGCCAACTCCTGCATTGACCGC
>DATGKJ010000169.1:0-15124 GCA_035294685.1 Terriglobia bacterium
CGCCATCAAGCTGGCCTCCAACGAGAATCCTTTTGGCCCCTCGCCGAAAGCCATCGAAGCGGTCCGGCAGTCTCTGGAACGCGTGCATCTCTATCCAGATTCGGCGGGCTACGCGCTGCGAAAGAAGCTGGCTGAGATGCATCAGCTCGAAATGAGCCAGATCATTCTGGGCGCAGGCTCCACGGAGTTGATTGAACTTGCGGCGAAGACGGTTCTCTCGGTGGAGGATGAGGGCATTGCATCGGAATCCTCATTTCTGATTTATCAACTGGCGATTCAGAAAACCGGAGCCACGCTGACGCTCATGCCCCTGCGGGATCATGGCCTGGATCTTGTTCGTATCCGCCAGGCGGTGACGCCCCGCACGAAAGTGATCTATCTCGCCAACCCCAACAATCCTACCGGCACGATGTTTACCGCGAGCGAGATCGATCGGTTTATCGAGGGTCTCCCGGCTCACGTGCTGGTGGTTTTGGACGAAGCCTATTTTGATTATGTCGAGCGCGATGATTATTCGCATTCGCTGGATTATGTCCGCGAAGGAAAGAACGTTCTGGTGTTGAGGACTTTCTCAAAGGTTTATGGGCTGGCAGGGATGAGATTGGGATATGGCATGGGGCACCCGGAATTGATCGAGAGTCTGGACCGTGTGCGCATGCCCTTCAACACCTCGCGGCCAGCGCAATGGGCGGCTTTGGCGGCTCTGGAGGATCGCGATCATGTGGCGCGCTCGGTGGAGATCAATCGGCGGGAGCGGCAGTTCCTGAGCGAAGAGCTCACACTGATGGGGGTCCGATTTACTCCTTCGGTGGCTAACTTTTTGCTTATTGACACGGGCAGAGATTGCGAGCAAGATTTTCTTAAGCTGTTGCAGGAAAGAGTAATTGTGCGACCCATGAAAGTTTACAATTTTCCAACTTCGCTGCGCGTAACCATTGGAACCCGCGAGGATAACGAGGTCTTCCTGGAAGCGCTCGGTCGCGTGATGGCTACGCCTGCCCCCGCCGGTCGCTAGGGGCCTGCGGCTTCGGGTTGCATTTGCAGCAGCAGGGAGGTTTTCCATGGCTTCACCAGGCGTCTCGAATCATTGGGCTCAGCGGAAGTCGCAACTCAGTCGAACGACTTACAAAGAACCATCCATCTCTCCCGATAGCATTGCGAGGATTCTGCGGAGGTTCAAAACACTCGTCGTCGTGGGACTCTCGCCCAAGCCTTCGAGGCCCAGCCACGGCGTAGCCGCCTATATGCGCTCGCATGGCTATCATGTGATTCCCGTAAACCCCAACGTCGATTCCATCTTTCATGAAACCTGTTATGCCTCCCTCGAAGAAATCCCCGGGCCCGTCGAAGTGGTTGTGATCTTCCGCAAGCCTGAGTTTGTGCCGGAAATTGTAGATGACGCCATTCGCAAGGGCGCCAAGGTGATATGGATGCAGGAAGGAATCCGCCACGAAGAGGCCGCCCGACGCGCCCGCCAGGCTGGACTCGAAGTCGTTCAGGACCGATGCATTTTAAAAGAACACGCCAAGCGCTTTGTCGCCGACGGCATCTGAAGGCGTGGCGTCCGACGAAACGCTGATAACTTTCCGACCCGCATTTCCCCCCACAGTTCGCCTACAGCACAGGCTTAACGGATTGCGCTCAATTTCTTTCCTCCTTGATGTGGAGCGGTATAATGTCTCTGCAACTTATCCATCCACAGGAGGAAGGCCATGAGTCGCCCGATGACCCGCAGGGACTTTGTCAGGACTTCCGTGACGCTCGCCGCAGGCGCAGGGCTTTCGCGCGCCGGGAATTTACAGAATGCTGAGACCTCCGCTGCCGGTTCCACGCCGCAACCTGAATGGCGCAACAAGCGGCCCGGGATGCGTTATCGGCAATTAGGCCGAACCGGTTTCATGATTTCTGAAATCGTGTGCGGCGGCGATCCCATCGAGCCCACAAACTATCAGCATGTGTTGGTTGCGATTGAGATGGGCTTGAATTATCTGGATACAGCGCCGGCCTATGGGCAAGGACTTAGCGAGGAAGGCTACGGCCTGGTTCTCCAATCGGTAGGCCGCGACCGAGTCTTTCTCAATACGAAGATTGATCCTTTCTCCCAGAACCGTTTTGACGCATATCTGAAGGTGTTTAACGGACTCAGAAGCTCAGAGCAAGCTGCCATCCTTCAAGAGGCGAGCCTGGATGTGGAGCAGCGCCATGCGACCGTGCCGAACTACTTTGGCCATTACTTCACCGGGCAGATTCGCCAGGTTGAAATGGCTGCCATTGCGAATGTGATGGAAAAGAAGTACGGTTCCCGGATTGATCGCCAGAAGGTCTACGTGGGCACCATCGTTCAGTCACTGGAGGGCAGCCTTCGCAGGCTTAAGACCGATCACGTGGACTTGATGATGTGCCCTCATGGGGCCGCCTCGCCGGCGGAAGTGCAGATCCCTGAAATCTATGAGGCGTTTGAGAAATTGAAGAAGCAGGGGAAGGTCCGCTATTTGGGCGTCTCAGCGCATAACGATCCGGCTCACGTCTTAAAGGCGGCGATGGAGAGCGGAGTTTATTCCATGGCCATGTTCGCTTACAACATCATGAACCGGCATTATGTGGAGCCCGTAATGGCGGAGGCGCACCGAAGGAACTTTGGCATGATTGCCATGAAAACCTCACAGGCGGTCTTTTACCCTGATCGTTCGACCAGGCCGGTTCCCGAGCGGGCCGCGCTTTTGAACCAGACGATTCCGGGAGACATGGGCCTACACCAGAAGGCTTATCGCTTGGCGCTCAATAATCCACACCTATCCGCGGTGATCTCAAATATGGTGAACGAGCAGCAGGTGAGGGAAAATCTTCCGGTGGCTCGAAAGGCCTGATGCCTTGCGACCACGTCGGTTTATTTCGGTCCGCGGCCCAGCACAAAGTCGAGTTTGGCGCCGGCAATCTGATAATTATAGCGGGCCGTCACCACGGCAATGGCCGCATTGGTAGCCTGAAGCTGGGCGTCGTCAAGCTCCACCACGTTCCCCACTCCCACCTTGTAACGCCCTTCGGCGAGCGCCAGGTTTTCGCGCGCATAGCGATCCGCTTCAAGCGCGTTTCCAATTTGTTCCTGGGCCACTTTCAGATTGGAAAGCGCGCTGAATACCTGCTGCTGAACCTGAAGGCGGAGAGATTCGACGTTATCCCGCGCCGCTGTTTCCTGCGCCTGCGCCGCGCGCACGCGCGCGCGGTTTGCGCCGCCGGCGAAAATGCTTTGCGCCAGCAGTTGCCCCAAACTCCAGTTATAAACGAGGGGCAGAGTCAGGTTGCGGAAATCCAGAAAAGCTGAAAGTGAAAAATCCGGCTTCAAATTGCCTTTAGCCGTTGTCAGATTGCCAAGCGCGGCCTGAACCTGATCGAACTGGGCCAGAAGGTCCGCACGATTTTGTTCCGCTTCGGCAACGAGCTGGGTGAAGCTTTCCGGCGAGCGTTCCGGACCAAGGGTTCCGACAGGCTCAGGCGACTGGTCGGCAGGAAGGCCCATGGCGGTGGCCAGTTCAGCCCGATCGACTTCCAGATTTTCTTCAGCCTGGCGCAAGGCCAGCCTGGCGTTGGCCAGGGCCACCTGTTCGCGGGTGACGTCAATTTTTGGGGCTGTGCCGTATTGATGAAACGCCTGCGCCTGGTCCAGGTGCCGCTGGGCGTCAGTCACTGCCGCTTTTTGAATTTCCACCGTCTCACGCGCTGCGATGACGGTGAAATAAGCGGCTCGCACGTTGTAGTCCACCTGGTCGCGCACAAAACGCAGATTATGTTCCGCCGCCTGAAATTGCGCCTGGCTTGATTCGATGGCTCCTTTGGTGCGGCCAAAATCCCACAAGGTCTGCGAAAGGTTCAGACCGGCATAGTAGTAGGGTGCGTTGGCGTTCGATTGCCCTTTGTAGAAGAGTCTCCAGACGGCCGGCGGCGTTCCGGGGTTCGCCGTGTAATTATACGTCTGACGGATATATGACTGACCGACATCCACCTGCGGCAAATATCCCGCATGCGCAACCTTCATGTTAGCCTTGGCGACCGCCACGAACGCCTGCGCGGCTGCGATATCCGGGCTCTGCTTCAGAGCGATGGCAATGCACTGCTCCAGAGAAAGGGGTGTGCGCGCATTCGCCGCCGGCAGCGACGGGCCGAAAAGCAGGAAAGATAAGATCAGAAAACACGTTTTCCTCATCATTCCCTCCGGATCAATTCGAAGAGGCCGCAATGGGCTGCACCTTGCCGTTCTCCGGCACGTTGTCTCCAATGTTCAGGGCGATCCGTTCGCCCACGCGCAATCCTGAACTGATGCTCACGTGGACGCCGTCATCGTTCGTCACCGCCACGGGGCGGTAGGTGACCCGATCATCGGGCCCCACAATCGCGACAAAGGTCTTTGTGTCGCGCAGGACGAGCGCCTCCGCAGGAATCTCGAGGCCATGAGCGTGGTTGCGCAGCCTCAGTGTGACTCGAACGAAACTTCCTGGCGGGATCAGGCCTCTTCGATTGTAGAAGTCAATTTCGGTGAGCATCGTGCGCGTCTCGGGATCAAACTCGCCGCTCAGCCGCGTGACGCGCGCTGCGATGCGCACAGCAAGGTTTGCGGGATCGGTGATCTCGGCCGGATCGCCCACTCGAATGTAGGCGGCGTCTCTCTGATCAGGATAAATGTAAATGCGTTCGCGGTCAGTCTCCGAGATTCGCACCAGCGGCAACGCGCTGGTTTGTGAGCTTGTGGCCGCCTGCACCAGGGCTCCCGGGTCAGCGTAGCGCGCGGTGATTTTACCGGCGAATGGCGCGCGAATCGTCTCATAGGACCTCAGTGTG
Source organism: Terriglobia bacterium (assembly GCA_035294685.1). Classification (GTDB taxonomy): domain Bacteria; phylum Acidobacteriota; class Terriglobia; order UBA7540; family UBA7540; genus RH2-MAG17b. Next base: position 4,834 of record DATGKJ010000169.1, read on the forward strand.
GCGAGATTTGCCACATCCTGTTGCGCCACCCGGGCGTTAGCCACGGCCGTGTCCGCGTCCTGCTGGGCGATCATATCCCGCTTCACCAGATTCAGGTCGCGTTGCGCGATCGTGCTGAGATTGCGGGCGTTGATCACGGCAGCGCGGTACTGCGCGTCGGTTTCCGGAGACTCGATCACCGCCAACACCTGGTTGGCTTCCACCGTATCGCCCTTGTCCACATAAATCGATTTGAGATAGCCGCTTACCTTGGCGTACAGAGTGGATTCCAGGTAGGGATGTGTTTCCCCAAGCAAAGTGATGGATGAAACAGCCGGCGCATTGGATACCGTCACCACTTCGACGCGAGGCCCGGCCTGCGCGAGGACCTGGCGCTCATGAAGATCCGCTGTGATCTGTTTCGCTTTAACGGCCTTCATTCGATTGACCAGAATGAAGGCAACGACGATCAGCGCAAGCCCTGTCAGATACAGGATTCCGGTTGCAAGCCAGGAGCTTGTCTTCTTTTCGTTTTTACCTTCGGTCATGTTTCACTCATCGTTGCCGCGCAGATTCAGCGCCATCGCGGGCGTCGGGCAGCCTCAAATGCATCAAGGGATCATTTATCCGCCGAACTCATCGTAAAGCGCGCGGCGCGTTCTCTCACCCTGCTCTTCCGCGCGGAACCGTTCATCCAGCAAGTGCTTGGTGGGCAACTCCCGGCGAAGCAGGGAATAGATGACCGGCACGATAAAAAGGGTTGTTACAGTCGCCACGATCAGCCCGCCGATCACCGCCCGGCCCAGAGGCGCGTTCTGCTCGCCAGCCTCGCCCATTGCAAGCGCCATGGGAATCATTCCGATGATCATCGCCAGAGCGGTCATCAGCACCGGTCTCAAGCGGGTCTTCCCCGCCTCGAGCGCTGCCTCGATGGGCGAAAGACCTTTTTCCACGCGGACATCATTTGCAAAATTCACCAGCAGGATCGAGTTCGACGTCGCGATTCCCACCGCCATGATGGAGCCCATCAGCGATTCCACGTTGATCGTCGTATTCGTCAAAGCCAACATCCAGATGATTCCCGCCAGGGCGCCGGGGACCGCCATCATGATGATGAAAGGATCAAGCCACGATTGAAACAGGATGACCATCAGGAAGTAAACCAGCAGGATGGCGAGAATCAGACCCAGCCCCAGACTGCGAAAGGAACTGATCATCACTTCGTACTGGCCGCGAAGCATGACCTGAAGGCCGGGCGGCAGCTTGCCAAGACCCTTGATCTTCTGAAGAATGTCGCTTGAAACGCCTCCCAGGTCGCGTCCGTCCACATTGGCTTCAACGTCGATTACTCGTTGCACCGTGTAGTGGCTGATTTCTTCAGGAATCCCTTCCGGAGATACATGAGCCACGCTCGAAAGTAACTGCGACGGCCACTGCGGCAGGGAAGTCGGCTGTGGAGCGGAATCAGGCTGATTCAGGGCGCTCGCGGAGGGCGGGGTCAGCGGCGTTGACAGCAAGCTGTGCACGGAATCGATCTGTTGAAAAGGCACCTGCACCGCGACAATGTAATTCACATTGTTCGCTGGATTCAGATAATAGGATGGTGAGACCAAAGAGCTTGACGAAAGCGCGATGAGCATGCTGTTAGCGACGTCACTTTGGCTCATGCCAAGCTGCGCCGCTCGCTGGCGGTCCACGTTCACCAGCAGCGCCGGATAGTTGAGCACCTGCTTGATGTGCACGTCCGCGGCGCCCGGGATATTTTCCATCTCGTTGAACAGCCTGCGCGCATAGACGACGCTTTGGTCGTAATCGGGACCGGTCACCTGCACATCGATGGGCGCGGAGAGCCCGAAATTCAGCACCTGATTCACAATATCCGCCGCCGCAAAGTAAAAACTGCATCCCGGGAATTCGCGCGGCAGTTCCGCCCGCAACTTGCGCTGATAATCGGGGGTCGGATGGTGATGTTCCTTGAGCGAGACCAGAATTTCGGCGTCCATTTCTCCCACGTTGTCGGTTTGCACAAAGCCCAGGTTGTAGTAAATCGGCACTCCGATCATGTCGCTGATCTGGTTCAGCTCGCTGGCCGGGATAATCTGGCGAATGCGGTTCTCAACCTGAAGCACTTGCCGCTCAGTCTCTTCAATCCTTGTCCCCGGTGGCGCGCGGAAGTGCAGCCGCATCAGACCCACATCAGCGGAGGGGAACAAATCCATGCCAACGGCAGGGAGCAGAACGGCTGTCACGACCAGCAGAAGAACGCCTCCCGCGAGTGTAAACGCCCGGTGCGCCAGCACCGTTTCCAGCATTTTGCCGTAGAAGTTCTGGAAGCGCGCGAAACCCTGATCGCGCAGGCGATTAAAAGCAAGGCTCATGCGATGGAAGATCCCGCTCGGATGCGGAGTTTCTTCCGCTTCCGGGCTGCCGGCAACGTGTCGCTCGCTTTCCATCAGCATGCGCGACATGGTGGTGACCAGCGTGCGGGAGAGCAGGTAAGAAGCCAGCATCGAAGCCACAACAGCGAGGGCTAAAGGGGTGAACAGGTATTTGGCCGGGCCGTAAAGTAACGTAACGGGGAAGAAGACAATGCAGATCGCAAGCGTGGCCACGATGGCGGGCGTCGCCACCTGCTGCGCACTGTCAAGAATCGCCACTGTGAGCGGCTTCCCGAGCGCGCGATTGCGATGGATGTTCTCCACCTCGACCGTTGCATCATCCACCAGCATTCCAATCGCGAGCGCTAGGCCTCCCAGCGTCATGAGATTCAGACTGTTTCCCGTCAGGTTCAGAACCACGACGCCGGTCAGGATGGCGAGGGGGATTGAAGTGCTGACGATCACCATGCTTCTCCAGCTTCCGAGAAAAACCAGAATCATGAGCGAAATCAGGCCGGAGGTGATGGCCGCTTCTCGAATCACGCCTTTGATGGCGCCGCGCACGAAGATGGATTGGTCAAAATCAAGCCGGATGTTGAGGCCCTTGGGCGCTACAGCGCGGATGGCTGGCAGGGCGTGGCGCACGGCGTCCACCACTTTGAGGGTGGAGGCATCGGCGTGTTTCAGGATGGTCAAATAGGCGGCGCGCTTGCCGTTGACGTGCACCACGTTTTCCTGCTGGGCGAAACTATCCGCCACGTGCGCCACGTCGCCCAGCAGCACCTCCGCGTTGCCCACCACTTTCACAGGCAGTTCGTTGAATTCCTGCACCAGGCTGGGGCTGGAATTCAGCAGGATGTTGTAATCCGTATTCCCCATCCGCGCCGATCCTGCCGGCACAATGACATTCGATCTCTGCAAGGCCGTGACGATATCCTGGGCGGAGAGCCCCTTGGCCGACATGGCCTGAGGATTCAAGCTCACCATGATCTCGCGCTGCTTTCCCCCAAACGGCGCGGGAGTGGAGAGACCCGGAATCGTAAAGAGCTGAACTCGAATGAAATTAAGGGCGTAGTCGTAGATAGCCTGTTCCGAGAGGTTGTTGCTGGAAAGCGTCATCTGGACGACGGGAACGTTGGAGGCATTGAACTGAATCACCGCCGGCGGCATCATGCCGGGCGGCGCGATGTGCAGAAGCGTTGAGGAGACAGAGGAAATCTGCGCGATCGCGCCGCCGATGTCCGTTCCGGGTTGAAAGTAAACTTTGAGCAAGCCAACCCCCGGAATCGAGTCAGACTCAATGCGCTCGATTCCATTGACGGTTGTGGAGTAGGCGCGCTCGCTGATGATCACAACGCGGCGCTCCATCTCGAGCGCCGACAGTCCGGGATAATTCCACACCACCATCACGACCGGGATATCGATGGCGGGAAAGATATCCACAATCATGCGCGTGGCGGAGAGGACGCCCATGAGGAGAATCAGCAAGGCCGCAACGGCCATGGTATAGGGGCGTCTGAGTGCGAGACGAACAAGCCACATCGGCGAGTTTTCCTGATGGTTGAGCGGTTCTAAGTTCGGGAGATTGTGATGATCGCCGGAAGAAAAAGCAACCAAATTATTTCCAGAAAATCAGAGAACCACCAGATTAATCAAAATTGAAACGCATTTCAAATATATTATTCATACTGAATTAAGACGTTTATGATATGATTCGCGCGTGGAGCTCCGACACCTGCGTTACTTTACAACCGTGGCGGAGGAATTGCACTTTGGCCGCGCTGCCGCGAGATTGCATATTGCCCAGCCGCCCCTGAGCCAGCAAATCCGGCGGCTGGAAGAAGAACTTGGCGTTCAACTGTTTGAGCGCACGCGGCGCCGCGTGCAACTGACTCATGCCGGCCAGACTTTTCTTGAAGAAGCGCGCCGCACTCTGGCGCAGGCAGAGCAGGCTGTGTGTGCTGCCCGAAAGGCTGCCCAGGGCGAGGTGGGCCAGCTCGCGATAGGCTTTGTGGATTCAGCCGTCTACCAGGCGCTTCCGCCGACGCTGCGATTGTTTCGCGAGCGATTCCCGCGCGTGGAACTCGTGCTTCGGGAGCTGGGCCCCGCCGCCCAATTCCAATTGCTGCGCGAGGGACAATTGCACGCCGGCTTTGTTCGCTCCAGAGTTGATGATCCCGCTTTGGCTCAAATAAGGCTGTTTGAAGAGCCTTTGATGGCGGCTCTCCCTAGCAGGCATCCTGGGGCCGGACGCGAGAGCGTCTGCTTGCGGGATTTGGCCAGGGATCCCTTCGTCATCTTTCCTCGCGCGCTCGGCACCGGCTTTTACGATCAAATCGTCAGCCTGTGCGGGCAGGCTGGCTTCAGCCCGCACGTGGTGCAGGAGGCGAATGAGATGCAAACCATTGTCAGTCTCGTCGCGGCAGGAATCGGCGTGGCGATTGTGCCCGCTTCGATCAGCAATCTGCGCATGAAGGGCGTCTCCTATGTCCACATTTCTAGGCCTTTGGCGCGCACGGCGATGACTGTGGCCTGGCGCCGCGACGATGCCTCGCCTGCGCTGAAGGCCTTCCTGCAAATTATCCATCGGCTTTCGCGCGAGTCTCATCGGTTTGCTTCGCCTCGCAGGGTTCGGCGATAAATTGCCAAGCCATCTCTCGCATTCTGCGCCTGTTGTTTTTCCTTTGCCGCTTTGAGCGCTCCACTCTTCAGGCTGTCACTTTCTTCAGTGGCTGTCGAGTGACATCCACACGGATTAGATTCGGTAAGTCTCATCCCGATTCAGTGCTGCCGGGAATCGCTGCCCGCCCGGGACATCTCGATGCGAGAAATCTCTTATATGCCTCATAAATTTCCTTTGGCCAAGCTCTCTTTATGACTTACAGAAAAACTATTTGTTTGACCCTGCTTGTGAACAACCCGTATTGTCATTCCAGGTTGTGGGGCAGCGCAGCCGAGCAAAAAGGATGCTCGGTATGGGGAAGTGAAGGGAGATTGAGTTTATGATAATGGGCATCATCGGCCGTAAGGGGATACTGAGGTTTGTCGCTCTCCTGTTCGCGATCGGCGCGCTGCCGCTGGCTGTGCGGCGCGCTGGCGCGCAAACTCTGCCTGCGCCTTCCATGTCCGGGCCGCTTCAGGTTCCATCCACATTGACGTTCAGCGCCGGCCCGCTTGGAAAAGTAAATGTCGGAGGAGTCGTAAGCGGCATCGGGTTTGTGCAGGGGAATTGGATTCCGGGCGATCAGTCAAGCCACTGGGATTTGAGCAACGGTCAGGTTTTCATCGAGAAGAACACGGGCTGGTGGCAGTTTTATCTGCAAGCGGGCGCTTACAATTTGCCTGCTCTGGGCGTTCCCTTTCTTTCAACCGCCAATACGGTGAATGACTTTTACGGCGTCTTTCCGCAAGGCTACCTCAAGCTGGCCCCGAACCCGAAGGGCAATTTCTCAATCCTGATTGGCGCGCTGCCCACACTGATTGGCGCCGAATATACATTTGACTTTGAGAACATGAATATCGAACGCGGCCTTCTTTGGAACCAGGAGAACGCGGTCAATCGCGGCGTGCAGATCAACGACAGCATTGGCCACCTGAGCGGATCCATTTCGTGGAACGATGGGTTTTATTCGAACCGTTACACCTGGCTTTGGGGCACGGTGAGTTATGCCTTTAATTCGGCGAATACTCTGGCGTTCGTGGGCGGCGGCAACCTGGGGCATACAGCTTTCACCACGCTTAGAACGCCGGTGCAGAACAACGGCCAAATCTATAACGTGCTTTACAGTTACAGCCACGAATCCTGGGTCATCAACCCGTATTTTCAATACACCACTGTGCCGACCGATGCGAAGATCGGCATCGCGCACGGTGCAGCGACACGAGGAGGCGCGCTTCTCGTGACTTACAATTTCAAGCATCACATGTCCCTCGCAGGGCGTGGCGAATATATTTCGAGCACGGGGAATCTGGCTGAGAGTGCCGTCAACCTGCTGTATGGTCCTGGCAGTTCGGCTTGGTCGATTACGCTGACGCCGGCCTTTATCGATCATGGTTTTTTTGTCCGCGGAGAATTTTCACTGGTTCAAGCCCGAAACATGACGTCGGGCGCCGGGTTCGGTCCGCTCGGCCTGAATCGGACTCAACCGCGTGGTTTAGTGGAAGCGGGCTTCATGTTCTGAGTCGGGCCTTCGAAAAGTTTGCAGGATTCAGGCGGTGATGTCTGCAATTCAATTCCGATCAGAAAAGGGGTATATTGCGCAATGACATCCAAAGAAGTGATGAAGTTGATCAAAGATGAAGGCATTCAGGTGGTTGACCTGAAGTTTGTTGACCTGCCCGGTTTGTGGCAGCACTTCTCCATCTCGGCCAGGGAATTTGACGAAAACGCGTTTACGGAGGGGGTCGGCTTTGACGGCTCGAGCATTCGCGGTTTTCAGGTGATTAATGAGAGCGACATGCTTCTGGTTCCTGATGCGGAAACTGCTTTTGTCGATCCGTTTACCCAAATCCCGACCCTCAGCCTTATTTGCGATGTTCGAGATCCTGTGCATCACACGATGTATTCACGCGATCCTCGAAGAGTGGCAAAACAGGCCGAAGGATATCTGCAAGCAAGCGGTTTGGGCGAGCGCGCCTATTTCGGTCCGGAGGCCGAGTTTTACATTCTCGACAGCATCCGATTCGATCAGTCGTACAACTACGGCTACTACCACCTGGACTCGGAAGAAGGGTTCTGGAACAGCGGCAAAGAGGGCGAGAACGGCAAGAGGAACCTGGGCTACAAACCGCGGTATAAAGAAGGCTATTTCCCGGTGCCGCCCATGGACAGTTTGCAGGATGTCCGCTCAGATATGATGCTGACGCTCGAGCGCATCGGCGTGGGCGTTGAAGTTCATCACCATGAGGTTGGCACTGCTGGGCAGACTGAGATCGATCTACGCTTCGACACGCTCACGCGGATGGCGGATAACCTGATGAAGTACAAGTATGTCACCAAAAACGTCGCCCGCCGCCACGGCAAGACCGTTACTTTCATGCCCAAGCCGATCTTCATGGATAACGGGTCGGGCATGCACGTTCATCAGAGCATCTGGTCCAATGGCACAAATCTCTTTTACTCCAAGGGACGCTACGCCGACCTGAGTGAGACTGCCGTGCACTACATCGGAGGCATTCTCGCGCATGCTCCGGCTCTGCTTGCTTTCTGCGCTCCGACGACGAATTCCTATCGACGCCTGGTGCCTGGCTATGAGGCTCCCATCAACCTGATCTATTCGCAACGCAATCGCAGCGCGTGTGTGCGCATCCCGGTGTACTCGCGCAGCGAGAAGGCCAAGCGGATCGAGTTTCGCTGCCCCGACCCCTCGGCCAATCCCTACCTTGCCCTCAGCGACATATTGCTCGCCGGACTAGATGGAATCGAGAAGAAACTTATGCCGCCCGCGCCGATTGATAAGGACCTGTACGATCTCAGCCCCGCAGAAAAGGCTGAAGTGAAATCCACGCCGGGGAGCCTTGAGGAAGTGCTCCACGCTTTAGAGAATGATCATGAATTTCTGCTGAAGGGCGGCGCGTTCACCGAGGATCTGATTGACACATGGCTTGAATATAAACGGAAAAAGGAGCTGGACGCCGTGCGGCTTCGCCCGCATCCGCATGAATTTGCCCTTTATTTTGACGTTTAGCGGGTTAATGGTGGGGATTCCTGGTCTTGTGATCTGACAAGGCGCGGAGGCTGCCTTGAAATATATAACCGGCCTTTATCTTTCGATGAAGTCCTCAGAGTGGGTCACGAACTCGGGGTAGGCTCCGGCGCCCAGTTCAAAGAGGTCCATTCCCTGAATCTCGCCTTCCACAGCCACGCGTTGGGGATAAACGCGGTCCACCAGCCAGTTCAGGCCATACGTCATGGGCAGGATGAAGCCCAGCAACGTCGCTACTCCCACAAGTTGCGCCAGCCACTGCCCTGAAGGGTCGTGTAGCGAACTTGTGACTCCGTTTACTGTTTGACCGGCAAAATGAGCGAAGAGACCGAGCGCGACGACGCCCCAAATGCCGCCCACGGCATGCACGGATATGGCGCCTCCGGGGTCATCGGCCACCAGCCGCAGATCGAACCACTCCACAGCAAAAACAACGAGCGCGCCGGCGATGATGCCCGTCACGACCGCAGCTTCCGGCGTGATGAAAGCGCAGGCTGCGCTGCTCGCCACGAGCCCGCCCACCCAACTGTTAGCGCTCAACGAGGCATCCGGTTTGCCGAAGCGCGCGCGTGTGATCACGATGGCCGACAAGGCAGCCGCTGCTGCAGCCAGGATGGTATTGATGGCGATCATCGGCACTCGGCTCGATTCAGCGCCTGTGAATAGGATAGCGCCGGCAGAATTCAGCCCAAGCCATCCCACCAGCGCCAGCAGGCAACCAAAAAGAACATAGACGGCGTTATGACCGGGAATGGCAGTCGGCAGGCTGTTGGGAGAATACTTTCCTTTGCGAGGGCCGAGAATCCATGCAATGGCCAGGGCCGTCAGGCCGCCCACTGCCTGAACTGAACTGCTGCCTCCGGCATCCACGAAGCCGTGGCCGAGTCCGTAATTCACACCCAGTTGCGCCAGCCATCCGCCGCCCCACACCCAATGCGCAAACAAGGGGTATGTCCAGCCCGCCAGGAGAATCGTTGAGATGCAGCTTGCCCCGAGCCGCCAGCGGTCAGACCCGCTGCCTAATGGAATGAGCGCTGCCAGCCCAACGCTGAACACCTCCAGCCACGCTATGAGCGAAGCCGCAGAGTCCTGCGGTCCCACTCCTCGAAAGAACAACGGTGCGGCAGCGACCCAACTCCATTTTCTGCCCGCCACTGCCAAGACGTGCGATGGCTGGCCGGCAATGCCTTGCCAGGCAAAACCACAAACGAAATAGGCGAGAGCCGCGACGGCGATAACACACAATGACGACAGCATCAAATGAGCTGCACTGCGTGAGCGACCCAAACCCGTATTGATCAGCGAAAGTCCGGCGATGGCGAAAGGAACGAGGAGAATGGAAAGAGCGCAGAGGACCATTCCCGTTTCGGAGAGCGCTGGAGCAGGGAGTGGCGTCACTCTGTTTCCTCACGGAAGCCGAGATGAGAACGGATCACCAGCGCAAGGCCCAGCGCCTCAACCCCGAGGCCCGCCAGCGCAAAACCTGCCCGCGCTGACGTTGCTCCAAGAAGCGCCACAGCGGCCACAACAATCACCCAGCCCGCCGCCAGAAGCAGAAAACCCGCAAGTTTCATTACAAAATTCTCTGACCTCGGTAGATAGGGGTTGCTCTCCGAATCCCCCTGCTTGAAAGCTATCTCTATTAAATACGACCGTTGGTTGGCAGCCCTACTCTTGAACGGAGCTTGCGGTTTTGCTTCTTCTTCCCCGCACTGATCGCAACCCCGAAAACAGGAAGCCGCGAACTCGAAGGAGACAATCCACCCTCCACCCCAGTGTAAAACTAGCACCCGTCATAAGACCTGTCCAATCGATTTTTTTTATGGCGCTCAGAAGCCAAAACACTGATAAATACTATGCAGAACGCTTATCTCCGCCATAGAAACTTTGCATTTTACTTCCAGCCCGACAACCCGCATCATGACATCCATCGAACCGACTGCACAAAAGGAGAATCTGCATGGCGGAAAACACTGCACCCGAGATGAAACCCACACTGGGCTTAACAGGGCTGACGATGAACGCCATGGCGCTGATTGCGCCAGGCGCGTTTCTCTGGCTCACTTTTTACATTCAGGCCACCACGGGCGTAACCGCTCCTTCCATGTGGCTCGGCATTTTCGTTGCTTTGATGCTGTGCCTGGCCACGGCGAGTTGTTATGCGGAGATGGCGAAACTCTATCCCGGAACCGGCAGCTCATACTACTTTGCCGAACAATCCTTTCTGAA
>DATGKJ010000170.1:0-3461 GCA_035294685.1 Terriglobia bacterium
CAATGCGCCAGCGCTGCGCGGATTGCGGAATTTCTGTGCGCTCATCCCAGGGTCGAGCGAGTGAATTATCCGGGGCTGCCTGGCCACCCCGGACATGAACTGGCGCGCAAGCAAATGAAGGCGTTTGGCGCCATGATCAGCTTCGAGGTTCGAGGCGGATACGAGGCAGGGAAGAAGGTGATGGACCGCGTCAAGATCTTTGCCCGGGCGGCGAGCCTGGGGGATACCCGCTCGCTGATTGTCCATTCGGCTTCCACCAGTCATCGCGCTGTGCCGCGCGAGCAGAGAATCGCCGTGGGAGTTTCCGACGGCTTGGTGCGGTTGTCCATCGGCGTGGAGGCTGTGGAAGACCTGATCGATGACCTCGATCAGGCGTTGGCCTCTTAGACAGGTTGCTGGAAAGCGGCTCTGAATACCGTCATTCCAGTCCTCCCCTGTCATTCTGAGGAGCCGCAAAAACCAGTGATCAGTGATCAGTGATGAGTGGTGAGCAAAAAATCAGTCCGAAGTTCTGTTGCTTTTGCTCGTCACTCGTCACTTTCCACTCATCACTGCCGTCGAGGTCCTTCGTGGAGTTTACCCTGGCGAAACCGAAGAGCTCAGAATGACAGGCTGCAACAGCCTCTCAAAAATCACCCGTGAGTATCCGTCGGAATGACAGGCTTCAAGAGTTTTCCGCAAGCCGCCAGGTAGCGGTCAAGAGACTGGAGGGGCAAAGGCTCCCTGATCTCCCGCGGTCCATGCGCCTTCTCCTCCACCCACGGTGATCTGCCACAGCAAGGACTCCAGCAGCAGCCTGGAATCCTTCCAGGAAGATTTGATGGCAAGATCGGCGTTGCGGACCAGGCGAAGAGCGCGAGCGAGTTCTTCGCGGGAATAAGAGCGGCTCGCGCGGGGAGCAATTTCAAAAGTGGAATAAGGATTCATCGAGCGCGACCAAGGTCCATATCGACCCGAAGACCCCGAAGAGGTTTTAAGCGCCTGGCGAAAGAGGTCGCCAATGCACCAGAGAAGAAGTGTTTCCGGCTCCTTGCTGGCCAGGAGTTGCTGGAGCAGGGCAAGGGCATCGGAAAGCTTCCGATCCGCGAGGGCGCTCAGCATCTTGCCAATCTCATGCTCCTCGCGGAACGCGACGATCAGGTCCAGGTCCGGCTCTTCAATTTTACGCGCATCAGCCCGCGCCATCAGCAGCTTGTCAATTTCAGTTCGCAGCCAGAGCAGGTTCACACCCGCGTTTTTCCCTTTTGCAAAAGAGTTGCCTCCGGCCTCAAACCGGCTGATGATCCGCTCCGCGAGCCCTGCGTCGATTTCCACCTTCGCCCGCCTCAGATAGCTTGTCAGCCACCTGGTCGCCTCTCGCGGACCTAAAGGGAGCACTTCAACCAGTTCGGCCTTCTTCTCCAGCAACTGAATAAATCGACGCCGCCGATCGGGCTCATGGGCCGCGAAGGAAACTGTTGCGAAAGAAGGCGGCCGCTGCAAGTAACGATCGAGCGCTTCGATGTCCTGCTCGTCTGCGTGGTTGAAATCATTCTCATCCGTCACATAGAGAAAACTGTGCGCGCCCATCATGGGCATCTGGTAGGCATTTTCGAGATCCTGCTGAAGCTGGCCGGGTTTGAACTCGATCTCTGCAAAACACCACTCGCGAGCCTCGGGCGGGATCGCGGCGATGATAGCCGAACGGCACTCTTCATGCAGAAATCGATCCGGGCCGCGAAGAAAATAGGCAGGGCCGGGTTTGCCTTGTTCAAGAAGAGCAGAAAACTCGGTGGGATGCATAAGAAGGAAAGGTCACTCCAGATCGATTCGGTGGGCTTCCACGACTCCAGCCGGGCTCAATTCGCCGTCCACTTTGATTCGGATGCCGGTCTTGAGGTCTTTTGCAGAGCCTGCGGATCCATCTTTACGGTAGATTCGTGTGTTGTCATCATAGGTGACGTGGAAAATGATGTTGTCCTCCGCGCTCACGGTCAGCTTTCCGGCGGAATGCTCAGTGATCTTGCCTTCCAGATTAAAGTTCATCCCCTGCTGGGATTGTGAGTATGCGGCGGAACCTGATAGAAGTGTGATCCAAAGCAGGCTGGCAACAATCGAGAAAAAAGACCTGCTTAACGGCCGAAGGGTTTTAAGATTTAGCGGGTTCTCACCAAAGACCCGGCCTTTGCTGTCGCCACCGGAAAAGGTTGTCATTCCTGTGAAACCAGAGGCAGGATTCGCATCACCCTGAGAGGAGCTGGATTCCCATCTGCGTGGGAACGACGATGGTGGGGTTCGGTGGAATGGCATGGAATGTCTTGAACCTGTTTCAAAACCCTTCAGCCAATCAACAGTTGGGTGAAAAGCCCGCCCAACTGTCATCCTGAGCGTCCACCTTGTCATTCTGAGCGGAGCGCAAGCGAAGCGAAGAATCCCCGTATTTGTAGGGAACCAAGCAAATGCAGTGATCCTTCCTTCGTTTCACTCAGAGCCTGTCCTGAGCAAAGCGAAGGAACCGCCTTCGGCTCCTCAGGATGACAGTCTTCGGGTTTTTTAGTCACCCGTTCAACGAGCAGGGTGAGGTTTTGAAACAACTTCTTAAAAGTTGAACGCATGATCGTCAATAGCTCTTTGCCTCATCCTTGATTCTTTTGGCCAGCTTCTCGATGCGGGTTGCTTTATTGACAATGCTCAGCGAGAGGACGTTGGGATTGGTTTTATCAATTTCATCTTGTAGCGATTGAACCAATTTTGAGAGCTTCGCGATGTCCTTTTTCGTCCTCTGGAAGTTCGCCCTGACAATATCAGTCTTTTGCTTCTGTGAAAGCGGCTTGCCTATGTCGGTGCTGGGCGATGGAAGATTCAGGGTAGGGATTGAGCCTGGCTGAGGGCTTGTAATGCCGGGAATCTGGAAGCCCGTGGGAGGTCCCGGCGGGCGAGGACTCTGACTCTGCGCGGCAAGAGGCGCTGCCCCTAAAATTAAAATCAAGATGCTGGCCCATCGAAGCCGATTTTCATGTCTTGCTGGCATAGGACCCATTCTCCACTTTCTGTCCGTGCGATCCGTGTCTGATGACCCCCGTCAATTTCTCCCATGATTGTAACTTGCTCCGCAAGCTTCAGCAAACCGCCGGTGAAAATTTTACGACAACGTCGTACCCTCGGGTTTTTCATTGAAGCGCTGCCGTCCAACGATCAAGTAATGAATCCCGGAAATGACGGTGAACGCCGCGGCGAGATAAATGAGCCCCTGGAGCAACGCCGGCGTAACAAACTGAATCCGAGCTCGCGTGCTGACCGCCGCCAGGACTGCCGCAAGCTGCGTCACGGTGGAAGCCTTGCCCCAGAAGGTGGGAGGGAAAGGGCGATAGCCGGAAATGAGGCTGATTAAGATGACCGTCACCACAATTCCGGCATCCCGGCACAGCACCAGAAAAGTGAGCCACCAGGGCAGCGCGCCGCGAAAGGAAAGCACCAGGTAA
>DATGKJ010000171.1:0-4416 GCA_035294685.1 Terriglobia bacterium
CCGCCGTCCGCATCATGAATCAACTGATCAGTTTTTTGATTGACCCGCGGCGGCTGCCGAAACTGGACTTTTCCGAAGGCATTCCTGCTGAATGCGCCACCCTGGTGGTGGTTCCGACTTTACTGATCTCAGAAAAGCAGGTGCGTGAAACTGCGGCTGAGCTTGAAGTGCGCTACCTTGCGAACGCCGATCCTAACCTGCATTTTGCCCTTCTGACGGATTCTCCGGATTCAACACAGCCATTTGATGACAAAGACGAACTGGTCAAGCTGTGCTCGAAGCTGATTGAGAGGCTGAACCAGAAGTACGCCCAACAGGGGCGAGGCTCTTTCTTTCTTTTTCATCGGCACCGCGTTTATAACCCTGTGGAAGGCGCCTGGATGGGATGGGAACGGAAACGCGGAAAGTTGCTTGACCTGAATAATCTGCTTCGGCACAACTTTGACAGTTTCCCGGTAAAGATCGGCAACCTGGCTATTCTGCCCGAAATCCGCTACGTCATCACCCTGGATTCGGACACGCAACTGCCACGCGATGTGGCGCACAAGCTGGTCGGGACGCTGGCTCATCCGCTTAATCGCGCGGTGATTGACCCGCATACAAACACCGTAGTAAAAGGATACGGAATCCTTCAGCCTCGCGTCGGAATCAGCGTCCATTCCGTCGCCCGATCGAGGCTTGCCAGCATCTACTCCGGCCAGACCGGATTCGATCTTTATACGCGCGCGATCTCCGACGTTTATCAGGACCTTTTTGGCGAGGGGAGCTTTACGGGCAAAGGCATTTACGAAGTGGATGTCTACCAGCGCGTTCTCGGAGAGCGATTCCCGTGCAACGCCCTGTTGAGTCACGATCTGATCGAGGGATCGTATGCGCGAGCGGGCCTGGTTTCTGACATTGAAGTGATTGACGATTACCCCTCGCACTTCAGCGCCTATAGCCGGCGCAAACACCGGTGGGTGCGAGGCGACTGGCAAATCCTCCGCTGGCTTCTCAGCCGCGTCCCGGATTACTATGGCAATCTGGTCCCCAATCCGCTCTCGTTCATCTCACGATGGAAAATTCTGGATAACCTCCGCCGCAGCTTGATTGAGGCTGCCACTCTGGCGCTTTTGATCGCGGGCTGGTTTTTCCTGCCCGGAGGAGCGCTCTACTGGACTGTGGCCACCCTCATTCTGCTGCTGGCGCCTTCCTATTTGCAGCTTGTGCTTTCCATGATCGCTGCTGGAAGCGCCGAAAACTGGAAAGGGGCCTTGCAGGAAGCGGCGAGAGGCTTCATGACCGAGCAGGTCAATGTCTTCTTTACGCTGGTCTTCCTGTTTCATCAGGCGCTGGTCACGCTGGATGCCATTGTCCGAACCCTTATCCGTCTGGGCCTCACGCACAGGCGGCTCCTTGAATGGGAAACCGCTGCGGAGGCTGAGCTGCGCAGCAAAAAGCGAACTCCCGTGGAAATCAGCCTGGATCTGACGCCCTGGCTTTCCATTGCCCTGGGCGTTGCGATTGCTCTTGCGCGTCCTCAGGCCCTGCCAGTGGCATTGCCGTTTTTGTTCGCGTGGGCATGCTCCAAGTTGATTTGCCGATGGCTGGACCTGCCGTTGCCTCCTGCTCGCAGCCAACTCTCTCCGGACGATGAACTGCTTCTTCGTAACTCCGCTTTGAGGATCTGGCGATTCTTCCGCGAGTGGAGCCAGGATGCCACTCACTGGTTGATCCCCGATAACGTGCAGGAAAGTCCGCAGTTGGCGGCTCATATCATCTCTCCCACCAACCTGGGTTTGCTGCTGAACGCCCGGCTTGCCGCCTACGATATGGGATACCTGACGGCGCCGGAATTCGCTCGGGAGACGGAACAGAGCCTGGATGCTGCGCGCCGCCTGCCGCGCTACAAAGGACACTTCCTGAACTGGAACAGCGCTGAGAAGCTCGATGCGATTGAACCGCTCTTCGTTTCCACGGTCGATAGCGGCAATCTGGCAGCTTGCCTGTGGACTCTTAAGCAAGGTTGCCTTGAGATGATCTGGAAGCCCCTGTTCTCCAAGTCGCTCTGGCACGGACTGCGCGACCATCTGAATCTGTTGACGGAACTGATCGAGCGCGCGCCAGGCCCCAAGCGCGCAAGAGCCTCTTTGAAACCTGTGGGAGCTATTCTGAAGGAGCTTGCCAGAAGTTTTGACAGCCTGGGGGAAAACACTTTGGCATGGATTTCTTTCCTGCCGGAAGCGGAGCGGAGGATTGAGCAGTTTGAGGAGAAATTAAACCAGGCAGATAACGCGCAAAATAAAATCGAAGCTCAATGGTGGGTAAAAGAATTCCGAACCCGACTGCGGAGCGCGAGACAATTGGCTGCTAACTTCGCACCGTGGACCCTTCCCGAATATCAACCCCTGGTGCAAAACCTGAACCTGGGCGTCGGCGTGAGTCCGGATCACATCATCCTTCAATCGCTCCCACAAGCGCTCGCCGAAATGAGAAACCGGGTGCAAAAGCTGGTTGAGAATTGCAGCGCCAGCGCGTTTATCAGCGATTCTGACGTGGCAACCGGCATCCCCATCGAGACTCCCCGCAGCGCGCGCTTCCAACGCGCGGAACCTTCCACTCTTTCAACCGCGCGGCCCTTTGATGAACTTCTTCAAGCCTCGATCCGTCATGCTGAAACCGTAACTCAATCGCTGCGACGGCTGGCGGAGGTTGCGGAAACCCTGGTTGCTGAAATGGATTTCAGCTTCCTCTACAATCCCACGCGAAAGCTTCTCTCCATCGGATATAACGTAGCCACCCACCATTTGGAGACGCCTTGCTATGACCTGCTCGCCTCCGAGGCTCGCACCGCAACTTTCATCGCCATCGCGAAGGGAGACATTCGGCAACAAAGCTGGTTCCGTCTGGGCCGAGGTCATACCATCTACTACGGCGAGCGGGTTTTGCTCTCCTGGTCGGGAACCTTGTTTGAATACCTGATGCCGGCTCTCTGGATAAAGTCCTACCCTGACACAATCCTTGGACAAAGCCAGCAGGCGGCGGTGCGCTGTCATCAGAAATTCGGCCGGCGAAAGCACAGGCCATGGGGCGTTTCAGAGGCGGGCTACAGCCGCAGAGACGCAGCCGGTCGGTATCAGTACCAGGCTTTTGGCATTCCCGGGCTGGCTTATAACCCGGATACGGAATCGAGCATTGTGGCGCCATATGCGACGTTTCTCGCCTTGGAGGCTGACCCGGCGAGCGCCGTGCAGAATCTCCATCGCATGAAGCGGATGGGTTGGGTGGGAACTTATGGCTTCTACGAATCCGCCGACTTCAAGCCCCGCCGCGGCACGCGGCCTTTTCGGTACGAGTTAGTGCGGTCGTGGATGGCTCACCATCAAGGGATGAGCCTGCTCGCTCTGTGCAACCTGCTGAATGAGGCTTCCATTCAGAAACGTTTTCACGCCGAGCCCCGCATCCAGGCCACAGAATTGATTCTTCATGAGCGAGTCCCCGCCACTGTTCCCGTGGTTCCCACCGAAAACCCTGGGAGCGAGAAAATCACCCCTGAACCCGAGGGCATCCCTGCCCCAGCGTAGCCTGAAAGCCCTTCGTCACGCTTCGTTTTCGTCATCGCATTCGCCTTTGCAACCACATAAAGCCAGCGAATCGGTGCACACCCGCAATCATGATATTTCGCTATCTATTTTAGAAACAAGGACTTATATCGAGGACGAAAGCATAGGAAAAAACTGTCTCATTTGTCTCATTTGTCTCCATCGTCTCATCAGACGCTGCTATCCTTTTTCTTATGAACGAGCAAATTGGAGATGCGCAGAATCGATCGGCAGTCATTTCCCCGGAACATCCTGAGGGTCACCTGTCGGCTCACTCTTTTCGGTCGGTCGCCCGCACAGACAGGTCCTTTGAATGGCGAAGAAGCCAGGCATGCGCTGCCAGCGAGCCAGCTATGCTGATGACAACACAAAACCCTAAAAGCCCTCGAGATGGATATTCAACGATGTCCCGGAAAAAAAAGGAAAAGATGGAGATGCCGGTCTGCGCGCGGGTTTCGGCCTCCAAATTTCACACACTCGAAGTCTGGTGCGATAACAGCTTCCGTAAACGTTCTGAAGTGGTCGGAATTATCCTCGAACGCGTTTTGGAAATTCTCGAGCAGCAAGCTTCAGTCCGGCAGCCGGTGGAAGAGTTTGTGCGTCGTTTGCGAATCGACCCATCGTAAAAAATTTTTCAGCGTCGCGGTATAGTACGTATTAGACGTATCAAACGTATAAATTGTATGTGACATAACCAATGTATAAATCGTATGAAATGATGTATACTAAATATATAATATATACCACTAAGTTAACACAAAGTTCTGCTACTCTCTTTCTGACCCCAAGAATCCTGGGTCGGAGGGGAGTTGAGCGCAAATGTGGCCTCGGCCGC
>DATGKJ010000172.1:0-10338 GCA_035294685.1 Terriglobia bacterium
CGACGCCTGACGAGGCAACGAGAGTCGCCGTTCCGCCCACCCTCATCAGATCGCGCGGTCTTGTCTCCAACCCTACCACAAAGAGCAGGAAGATGGCCCCCACTTCCGCCACGCCCAGGTTAAACTCATCCGGATGGACAAAGCCCAGCAGAGAAGGCCCCAGGAGCATGCCGGCGATGATTTCCCCGATCACGGTAGGCTGGCGGAGCCGCTCAAAGATTTCCGCCAGAAGCTTGGCTCCCGCGAACATCACGAAGAGCTCGAACAGCAATTTTCCCGAATGCGCCATCAGAGAAAACCTTATTGAGAGTTACATCGCAAGGCGACCGCTGTAGAATAAAGTTGCGTATTATCTCATCGGAATCACAATGATCCGAAATCCCTGGATGTCCGAGCGAGCTGACCGGATTTGGAACTATGCAAGCTCACCCATCGTACATTGCTGGGGGAAGAGAGAAATCCGCTTTCCACCCCGAAACAATATGAAAAGTGAGGGCCTCTAAATGAGCACGACACCAACACCCATTCCACCCCCTGCTGTTCCTCCCACCCCGCGGCGATCTTCCAATCAGGTCATTCTGATTGCCTTGCTGATTGTTGTTCTGATCGTCGTGGTAGGAGTTTTAGCCATCTTTATTGGTCTCCGAACGATTTCGCACAACATTGCAATCCACGAGCAGAAGACCGCATCGGGCGGCAACGAAGTTTCCATCAGCACGCCTGTCGGCGACCTTCGGATTCATCAAGGTACGACGGTGGACGCCGCCATGCTGGGCCTGCCGCTTTACCCCGGCGCTCATCGCGTCGAAGACGACCACGATTCCGCCCACGTCCGGATGAATTTTCCCGGGGAGCAGAGCCTTAATGTCATCGCCGCCAAGTTTGAAACCTCAGACCCCATCGCGAAAGTGAGAGCCTTTTATCAGGATCAACTGAACAGCCAGATGACCCGTTTCACTGAAAAGAACTCCGACGAAAGCGTGGTTTTTGAGATCAAGCAAGGCAACCAGGAAAAGATCGTCGTCTTAAAGAAGGCAGGCGACGGAACACGCATCAGCATGATTCGCATTCTGCACGGCGCCGAGGAAGCCAACTGATCTCAAACCGCTATGAAAGACGAAACCAGGTTTCACCCAGAGGATCAAGAGCTTCCAGTCCCTGAGGGGTCCGAATCCCCATCACTCTCGCCTCCTCCCGAAAGCCCAGGAATCGGGCAGCGAATCTTCCGCAATGCCGAAGGTCTTCGCGCTGGCTGGCGGCTGGTGCTTTTCCTGGCAATCTTCGCAATGTGCGCCATCATTCTGGGCAGCTTTGTGCGTGTCTTTTTGCAGCTCTCTCCGAAACATTTCACCCCGCGAGTTCTGATGGCGGGGGATGGAATCCTGGCCCTTGCTGCGCTCATTGCAACCGCCATGATGGGGGTGATAGAGAAGCGCCCTTTCTCGGATTACGCCCTGCCCTGGCGTTCAGCGTTCGGCCTGAATTTCTGGTGGGGCGTTCTTTGGGGCTGGATCGCATTGACCGGCCTGTTGCTCCTGATTCGATATTACAGGGGCTTTGATTTCGGAAGTCTCGCCGTGTCTAACCCCAGGCGGGTGCTTATTCTGGCCGCGTTCTGGGCCATCAGCTTTTTTCTGGTCGGCTTCTTTGAAGAGTTCTTTTTTCGCGGATATGCGCTCTTCACGCTGACCACTGGCATGGGGTTCTGGCCGGCGGCCATTGTGCTTTCGCTGGCATTTGGCGCCCTTCATCTGCGCAATCCGGGAGAGGATTGGGCCGGAGGGCTCTCAGCCGCGCTGATCGGCCTCTTTTTCTGCTTCACCGTGCGGCGCACCGGCAATCTGTGGTTCGCCATTGGCCTGCACGCCATGTGGGACTACTCGGAAACTTTTCTGTACGCGGTTCCCGACAGCGGCATGGTGGCCCAGGGTCGTCTGCTGAACTCGTCGTTCCACGGACCTCACTGGCTTACCGGCGGATCGGTTGGCCCCGAAGGCAGCCTGTTCGTCTTCATCATCATCGTGAACTTGTTTCTGGTTTTTCACCTGCTCTACCCCCAAGCGCGCTTCCCAAGGCCCAAAGTTACTTCTTGCTGATCACCCTGGCCCCAAGCTCGCCCTGCGCCAGGCGGATGGAAATCTCGCTGCCGGCTGGAACCGCTGTCGCGTCGCGGATGATCCTTCCCGCTGCATCCCGGGTAATGGAATATCCGCGATTAAGAATCATCAAGGGGCTTCGCTCACGAAGGATTGCCTGAAGATGAGCCAGGCGATTTCGGCGCTCCACCAATGTACGAGCAAACTCAGCGCTGAATCGCGACCGGATTTCCTGCAATCTGGCCCGTTTCAGGTCAAGTATTCGCCGAAAGTCCAGCCGCAGGACGCCCGCGGAAACGCGCAGCCAATGGGCTCGCTTTTCGTTCAGCCGCTCGCTCAAGCGGCGCTCGATAGCCGCCAGAAGATCGTCCAGGCGCTGCGCGCGCTCAGCCAGGCGGGCCGACATCGTCTGGAATCCGTGGTGCATCGTGAGTTCCGTCAAATGCTGGCGAAGTTCCGAAAACTTCAGACTCATCAATTGCGACATGCGCCGCTCGCGGTGGCGAAGTTCAGCTTCAAAGTCTTCCCGCCGGCGCACCACCACCTCCGCCGCAGCGGAAGGGGTTGGCGCGCGCAGGTCCGCCACGAAATCCGCAATTGTGAAGTCCGTCTCGTGGCCCACGGCTGAAATAACCGGAACGTTGGACGAAGCGATGGCACGGGCGACAATCTCCTCATTAAACGCCCAGAGGTCTTCGAGCGATCCTCCGCCCCGCGCCACGATCATCACATCGACTACGGCCCGCTGGCTGAAATATCGAATGCCCTGCACAATCTCTTCCGCCGCTCCTTCGCCCTGCACGCGCACCGGATAGAGCGTAACGTTCATATTGGGAAACCGGCGGCGCAATACTCGCAGGATGTCCCGGATTACAGCGCCGTCCGGCGACGTCACAACCCCGATGGCGCGAGGCAGAATGGGCAAAGGCTTTTTGCGCGAGGCAGCAAAAAGCCCCTCGGCGGCAAGCTTCTGTTTAAGCTGCTCAAACGCCAGTTGCAGCGCCCCGATGCCAGCCGGCTCCAGATATTCCGCCATGAGCTGGTATTCGCCCCGCGCCTCGTAAACGCAAATGCGGCCGCGCGCAATCAGCGAAATGCCATCCTGCGGCTTGAACTTCAGGTAACGCGCCTGATTACGAAAGCAAACCACCCGAAGCTGCGCCGTTTCATCCTTGAGAGTGAAGTAGCAGTGGCCGGAAGCGGCCATGCGATAGTTGGAAACTTCGCCGGTCACCCACACGTCCAGAAATTTAGGCTCGATCAGGTTTCGAATGGCCTGCGTAAGGTCGGAGACCGTATAAATCTTCCGTGAGATTTCAAAATTGAAAAGCGCCTGGCTCAGTGTAACCTCGCAAAAAGAAAGTAGGCGGAATGCAGTAAGCAGAAAGCAGGGCGCTATCGTCTCGCTCTCTGCATTTGACTCTACAAGCTTTTTCAAAACCTATTTCGCGGCGCCGGATGCGCGCGGTAGAGGCGGCTTTATGCCGCCATTTTGGGTGGCGAGATAAACCCGCCGCTACTCGCATGAACGATCCGAGGTTTTGAAACAGCTTCTGACAACTATGGGCTTTCGAGGACAGCTTCCGCGTCAATGGTGATTTCCACAATATTCCCCACCACCACGCCGCCCTTATCCAGGGAACTGTTCCAACTGACGCCGTAATCGTGGCGGTTGATGACCGTTTCGGCAAAAAATCCCGCGCGCGTTTTGGGGCCTTTATCCATGCCGTCCTCCCACCAGGGCGTTTGCCATTGCCCCAGATAACGAACCTTGAGATCGACGTCGCGGGTTACGCCGCGAATCGTCAGTTTCCCTTTCAGGATATAATCGCTGTCGCCGATGACTTCAACCCGATCGCCGGTGAAGGTGATCTCAGGATAATGTTCAACGTCCAGGAAATCTGCGCTGCGCAGGTGCGCGTCCCGATCCGGCTCTCCGGTCCAAAGGGATCGGGCGTCAATCCGCACTTTCACGCGGGAATCGCCGGGATTCTTCGGATCGAAGACGAGTTCTCCATGCACGTTTTTGAAATGGCCGCGAACGTAGCACACCATCATGTGACGCGCACAGAATTCCGCAGCCGTGTGTCCAGGCTCAAAAAACCACTTTGACATTTGGCTTCTCCCGTACTACTGATGATCAAAATGTCTGCGGCTTGCACAAATTCCCCTTGCGTGGGCACGGGTATCTCGCCCGTGCCCACGGCCGAGACAGCCGTGCCACATTGGTTGCGGCTCTGCCGCGCTGCGAACTACCGCCTGGTTAAAAACGAAATCAGCCAAAGAATGAACGTCAACGCAACGCTCAGCACAATGCAGGTGACGATGGGAAAATAAAAAGAACCATGCTTGCCTCGATACGCAATGTCGCCGGGCAACTTGCCAAAGCCCAGAGTCGGAAACTTGACCCCTAACATGAGGATAAGCCCCGCGACAACGATAATAACCCCAAGGATGACCAGAAACCTGCCGAGTTGAAACTCCAAATCGCCTGGCATAAGCCTTGTCTCATGAAGATTGCAGAAAAACTCATCTAGCCTCTCATTCCGAGGAGCCGGAAAAACCAGTCATCAGTGACAAGTGATGAGCAAAAATCAATCCGAAGTTCTGTTTGCTCTTGCTCGTCACCCATCACTTTTCACTCATCACTGTCGTTCAGGATTCCTCGCGGAGTTAATCCTGAGTGTCCGCCCGCCGGTTGGCGGGTCCATAGTGCCAGAAACTTCTGTTTGCCTCTATGCAGAATCAACAACTTACGTGAAGTTTATGGAGAGCGGAGTCGAAGGGCTCAGCGTCAGAATGACAGGTTCCAAAATGTTTGCAAAACAAGAAATTACGGCCTCGCAATGCAAGACTGCTGGGACGTGCTGGGCGTCATCTGACCTTGTGCCAGCTTTCTTACTTGCCTGAGGCGGCACCGGTTGTTCTCCTCACATCCAGGTATGTGAAGCGCTCCTTTAAATCCGTTACCAGCGAACCCACAAAATTTCATCGTTCTCACCCTTCACAAAACCCACCTTCCGAAATATTAAGACCGTGTTAAGAAATTTTTACTTGGATTTAACGCTTTAAATTCAATGAGTTGGTGCACAATGTCGATACACTTGTGTGCGCCGTTTCCCTGGGCCGGGGCAGTGAAGACAGCTTCCGCGCCTGAGGAAACAGTGGGAGGTGACGGAGTTTTTGTTGTTTAGAAAAAGGAATATTCTTCAGTTTTTCTCGCTGATCTTTCTCGGTTTTTTCTCAATTGCTTCAACACAGGCAGCCCAGGCTAACGCACCCCAGCAGACCAAAACCTTTACTGTCCAGGAGGCTGTTGATTACGCTTTAGCGAACTATCCCGCAGTGCGCGCGGCCCTTGAGCGTTACAACGCCGCCAAGGCCAGCGTGGGGCTGGCTGCCACCAACTATTTGCCTCGGCTGGACGCCGTCTGGCAGGGAGATCGTGGCACGCGCAACAGCGTTCTGGGAGTCCTGCTGCCGCAGTCTCCGAATATCCTGACCGGCACGCAGGGAACCGTTTTGCCCCCCTCCGAACGGCCCTTCTGGGTGAGCGGCGCGGGAGTTTTGCTTTCCTGGGAGCCATTCGATTTTGGATACCGCCGCTCACAGGTGCGTTCAGCGCAATCCACGGCCCGCCGCACGGCGGCTGAAGTCACGCTTACACGGCTAGGCGTCGCTACAGCCGTTGCCGATGCTTCTTTGGCCGTTCTCGCCGACGAGCAACGGGTGAAAGCCTCGCAAGCCGATGTGAACCGGAGAACCGTGTTTGCCCGGTCGGTCCACGCGCTGGTTGACGCGCACCTGCGGCCCGGAGCCGACGCTTCCCGGGCGGATGCGGAACTGGCCGCGGCCAGAACGCAGCTCATTCTTGCTCAGGAAAATCTGCAAGTCGCCAGCGCCGCCCTGGCGGAGGTCCTAGGCATTGCCGGAACCCACGTCGAAATCAAACCCGGGCCGTTCCTCCAGATTCCGCCGGAAAATATCTGGCAAGAAACCTCGGTTGCCAATCATCCGCAGGCCATCGTGGAACAGCAAAGAATCGAGGAGGTCCAATCCAGAATCAACGTGTTGAACCACTCGTTTTACCCCCATTTCACGCTGGAAGGGCTGACTTCGGCGCGCGGCAGCGGCCAAAACTCAAAGGGTTTCATCGCCCCGGGATTGAACGGCTTGGGCGCGGACATCCACAACTGGGAGGCCGGCCTTACTGTGTCGCTCCCCCTGCTTGACTTTGTCTCCATTCACGAGCGACGGCGCATTGAACTCGCCAATCGTCGCCGCGAACAAGCGCTTTACGATCAGACGATTCAAACCATTTCGGGGCAGTTGGAGCAGGCAAAGGTCGCCATCGACGGCGCCCGCCGCGTGGCGCAGAATACGCCCATTGAGCTACAGGCTTCGCGCGATAGCGAAGCGCAAGCCCGCGCGCGTTTCCAGGCCGGAGTGGGAACCATCGTCGATGTGGCCGAAGCCCAGCGGCTGCTCGTACAGGCGGAAATCGATGATTCGCTCGCTCGCCTAAGCATCTGGCGCGCGCTGGCCGATCTCGCCGCCGCCGAAGGCGATATCCACCCCTTCCTCGACTTGGCCAATAGCCTCACAACCGGAGCCCCCTGACCTATGTGGTTAGTCCATGCAGCCTTAAGACGTCCTATCACGGTGATGGTCTCGATCATCGGCATCGCGTTGTGCTCGCTGCTGGCGCTCACACGCATGCCGATTGATATTTTCCCCAATCTTAATCTGCCGGTCATCTATGTGGCGCAGCCTTATGGCGGCATGAGCCCCGCGCAAATGGAGGGCTATCTCACCTACTACTACGAGTACAACTTCCTCTACATCGCGGGGCTGGAAAGCGTTGAGTCAAAGTCCGTCGAAAACTTCGCTCTGCTTAAGCTCACTTTTCTTCCCGGAACGGATATGAACCAGGCGCTCTCGCAGACCATTGCTTATATCGAGCGCGCGCATGCTTACATGCCTGCCGGAACTGTTCCCCCGTTCGTTCTGCGGTTTGACGCAGGCAGCGTCCCCGTGGGCTTCCTGGTCTTTTCCAGCAAGACGCATAGCGTGGATGAGCTTCAGGATCTGGCGCTCAATCGCGTTCGCCCGCTCTTCACAACGCTGCCCGGCGTTTCCTCGCCCGCAACCTTTGGAGGCAGCTCGCGCACCATCGTCATCCACGTCAACCGGGAGAAGCTGAACAGTTACCGCATGTCCACCGGCGAGGTGGTGAAAGCCCTGCTTTCCGGGAACGTCATCGCGCCGGCCGGCGATGTGCGCACCGGTAATCTGGACCGCATTACACCGATGAACTCCGTGGTCACCAATATTCAGGACCTGGCGGATTTGCCCATTCGCACCGGCGCGGGTCCAACCGTTTTCATGCGCGATATCGGCTGGGTCGAGGATGGCAGCGATATCACCCTCGGCTATGCGCTGGTGAATGGCCGCCGGACCGTTTATCTTCCTGTCACCAAGCGGGCGGACGCCTCGACCATCGACGTTGTGAATTCCGTAAAAGCCAGCATGGACCGCTTCAGGAACGTGCTTCCTTCCGATATCCAGGTGAGCTATGAATTCGACCAGTCCGGCCGGGTAAGAAATTCGCTCGCTTCCCTCATCCGGGAAGGAATTCTGGGAGCGCTTCTGACCGGTTTGATGGTCTTCCTGTTCCTGCGCGAATGGCGCAGTTCGCTCATCGTGATCGCTTCCATTCCCTTCGCCCTGCTGACCGCAGTCGTCGCCCTATGGTTCACCGACCAGACCATCAACATCATGACGCTGGGCGGCCTGGCGCTCGCCGTAGGCATTCTGGTGGACGAGGGCACGGTGGAAATCGAAAATATCCATCGCAATCTCCAGGAGACCGACGAGGTAGCCCATGCGGTATTGATCGCCACCCGGCAGACCATCATGCCGCGTTTCCTCTCGGTGCTTGCTATTCTGGCCGTGTTCGTCCCTTCCTTCCTGATGGTGGGCGTCACGCGGGCGCTATTTGTGCCTCTTTCGCTTGCCGTCGGTTTTGCCATGATTGCTTCTTATCTGCTCTCAAACACCCTCGTGCCCGTGCTGTATATCTGGCTCAACAAGCGGCTCCATCGGAGCGAGGAGGAAAGCAGCGGACGCTCAAAATTTGATCATTTCCGGGATCGTTATGGGAACTTCGTTCAAAAGTTGCTGAAAGGACGCCGTATTCTGGCGGGAGCTTATCTTGCCGTTACGATTCTCATGATTTTTCTGCTGGCGCCGCAGCTTGGTCGGGAAATCTTCCCGCATATTCCCGAAAATCAGTTTCAGCTTCGGCTGCGAGCGCCCACCGGAACCCGGATTGAAGCGACGGAGCAGATCGCTCTCAAAGCCCTGGATGAAATCAAGCGGCTCGCAGGGCCTGGCAACGTGGAAATCAGCATTGGTTACGTGGGCACCTATGCGCCGAGCTATCCCATTAACCTGATTTATCTCTGGACCAGCGGTCCCCACGAAGCCATTCTCCGCATCCAACTGAAGCCGGAAGCCCACATTCACGTCACGGCATTGGAGGAGCAGTTGCGGCCGGCGCTGGCCCGCGACTTTCCGGGCACAGCGTTCACTTTTGAATCCGGCGACATCGTGAGCCAGATCATGGATTTTGGTTCCCCTACGCCGATCGAGGTCGCCATCCACGGTCCCAATATGGCCGCCAATCATGCCTATGCCGAAAAGGTTCGCGCGCAGTTGGCAAAGAATGAACATCTGCGCGACCTTCATTACGGGCAGCCTTTGGACTATCCGAGCCTCAACGTGGATATCGACCGCATGCGAGCGGGGCAACTGGGCCTCACCGTGCAGCAGATTGCGCAATCGCTCGAAACCGCAACCTGGTCCAGCCGGTTCGTCTCCCGGAATTTCTGGCAGGATCCCGAAACCGGAATCGGTTACCAGGTGCAGGTGGAAGTGCCGCAGTCGGAAATGAAGTCCCTGGATGACGTGGCGGACATCCCGCTGATGCAGGGCGGGCCGTCAAACCACCCCAACCTGGGTGATGTTGCGCATCTTTCCTATGGAAGCGTGGTGGGAGAATTCGACCGCTTCGATATGGCGCGCATGATCTCCTTGACCGCCAATGTGGAAGGCGAAGACCTTGGCCGGGCGGCGAATCAGGTGGATGCGGCGATCAAGGCTGCGGGCGCGCCGCCCCATGGAGTCGAGGTTCACGTGCGCGGCCAGGTTGCTCCGATGCGCCAGACATTCCATTACCTGGGTCTGGGACTGGCGTTTGCCATTGTGGCCATCTTCCTGTTGCTCGCAGCCAATTTCCAATCCATGCGCCTGGCCTTCGTCACGGTCTCGACCATGCCGGCGGTGATCTGCGGCGTCATCATTGCGTTGCTTCTGACCGGCACGACGCTGAACCTGCAATCGTTCATGGGCGCCATCATGGCGCTGGGAGTTTCGGTGGCCAACTCCATCCTGCTGGTTACCTTTGCGGAGGAACACCGCCGCGAAACACGAAGCTCCGCTACCGAAGCGGCTGTTTACGGCGGCAGAACCCGCCTGCGCCCGATTCTAATGACCAGTCTGGCGATGATTGCCGGCATGGTTCCCATGGCGCTGGCGTTGGGCGAAGGCGGCCACCAGACGGCGCCCCTGGGGCGCGCGGTGATTGGCGGGTTGATGGCTTCAACTGTGGCAACGCTCCTGATCCTGCCCGCGATTTTCTCGCTGGCGCAGGAAAATGCCAGCGCGGAATCCGCTTCGCTCGATCCTTCGGACCCCAATAGCCCTTACGCGACGGCGGGTTAGCGTTACGGATATGCAGAGCCTGTGGTCACAGCGCGGCAGAGCCGCAGCCCATGTGGCATGGCCGTCTCGGCCGTGGGTACGGGCGGGACGCCCGTGCCACCCAGGGAAAATTTGCGCAGGCCGCAAACATTTTGGCCATCAGTAGTACAGAAGGAGACCTTATGAGACATTCAGCGCTTCCCAAATCAATATTCAGCAGGAACCTCTGGGCGGGATTTGCGGCAGCGTTTGCCCTGGGGCTTGCGCTTGTTGCCAGCGGGTGCAATCCCGCCGGAGGCACGAAGGTCTCGGCTGCGAACACCAAAACGGACGCTGCTGTCATTCCTTCGGTCGATACGGTGAAAGTTGTCTCCCGGCAACTGAACATGACGATCCCCCTGCCCGGCGAGTTGCAGCCCTACGAAGAAGTGCGGATTTTCCCGAAGGTGACGGGCTTTGTTCAATGGATTGGCGTGGA
>DATGKJ010000173.1:0-5041 GCA_035294685.1 Terriglobia bacterium
TCCGAAGTTCTGTTTGCTCTTGCTCGTCACCCATCACTTTTCACTCATCACTGTCGTTCAGGATTCCTCGCGGAGTTAATCCTGAGTGTCCGCCCGCCGGTTGGCGGGTCCATAGTGCCAGAAACTTCTGTTTGCCTCTACGCAGAATCAACAACTTACGTGAAGTTTCTGGAGAGCAAAATACGGGGATTCTTCGCTACGCTCAGAATGACACAGTTCGGTAACATTATTTCAGCGGCCGATTGATCGCTCGTGTCCGTTTAATAACGGCGGGAGTTGGCGCAAGTCATCCAGCATCACGTCGGGCGTGACACGGGCCAGTGTATGGGACCCAATGCCATAAGTCACCCCGCAAGTCCACACTCCTGCGTTTCTTCCAGTCTGAACGTCCGTATCAGAATCTCCGACAATCAAAGTCTCGGCGGCTGAAATTCCCGTATCCTCCATCAGTCGGAATACACCCACCGCATCGGGCTTTTTCCGATCAAAGCTGTTTCCGCCGTAAACAAACGAAAAACGGGAATTAACGCCCAGCCCCGCCAGAATCTGGCGGCTGAAATTGACCGGTTTGTTGGTCAGCACCGCCAGTTCGCGCGCGTGGAGTTCATCCAGGGTCTCTCGAACGCCAGGATACAGTACCGTATGGTCGAGCATATGCTGTCGATAATATTCCAGAAAGAAGGCCACTGCCTTCTCCAGGATATCCTCCGTCGTCTGCTCCCCCAGCGCCCGCCGCACCAGCATGACGATGCCTTGCCCCACATAGGAAGAGACCACTTTCGGCGGGAGAGGCTCCATCCCAAGCTCCCGGCGCGTCGCATTGACGCTCTGGACCAAATCCGCCTCACTGTCAATCAACGTTCCGTCGAGATCAAAGATCAACAACTTGATATCGTTCCAATGCTTGCGCCCCTGAATCATATTCGTTCCCATGATTCCATCTTAGCTTTGGGTTCGGAAAATAGGTATAGCTGCAGCGCCACCCTTCACGGCGGCATGACCTCTGAGTGCGCCGAAAGCCTGTAAGGCTATTGAAAAATAAGCGGGGCCTGGCTATAGGGATGTCCCGCACGCCCGAGCAATTGAAAATAAAAACCGGCGGTGAGGACACCGCCGCTACAAGAGCGGTTTTCGCACAGATTCATATAGCCCGTACTATCGGCATGAAGCGCAGCAGGCAGCGGGGAGCAATAACCCATACCCCCACATTTTCACTTGCAGCCTTCGCCGGGAGTCGTCTAGAATCAAAAGTGCTCTGGTCCGTTTGACGCGGCTCAACCGGGGCCATTGGGCCTGTCAAGTTTCAGGACGATTTGTGTTACAGTCTGCCGAACGCACCTCACGAAAAAGTGGCCCCTCGTATGTGAACGCCATCCTTCCGAAAGCTGCTCAAGACTCAGCAGCCCGCCCGCTTTCAGTGCAGCGGCTTGTGGTGAACGTCCTCCAGGATCAGAAGCACATCTGGCTATTTCCGGTTCGCCTTATCCGAGGACAGTCGTGGAAACCCACGCTGATTTTTCTATTGATAACAGGGGCCTTGTTGACGCTAGACCCCTTTGATCCATCCTACTTCCGCCACACGAACGCTTTTCATATGTTGAACCAGGTGGTGAGCGGCCACAATGCCACCGTTGCCATGTGGTTTGTCATGCTTTCGGCGCTGGCTCTCGGCTTTATGCGCCACGACGAATACCTGAAAGGCACATTTTTCTTCGCCTTTCAGGCGGTCCTGGATTCTGAAATACTAACCCAGACTCTTAAGGGTATTGACCGGCGTGTTCGCCCGCAGGATGTGCATCACTACCAGCACTTCTGGGATTCGTGGTTTCAGGATAAAGGCACCTGGTACAGCGGGCCGGGCAGCTTTCCTTCGGGCCACATGATTGCGGCCATCTCTATCGCTGCTGTTTTCGCAATCCGCTACCGCCATCACCGTTGGGCGCCGTGGGCGGCTTACACGGCGGCCGGCATCATCGGCGTCTCGCGGATCACGCTTCTTTCCCACTTCCCTTCGGATGTTTTTGCAGGCGCCTTCCTGGGCTATGTGATTGTCCGCTACGTTGTTCTTCGCCCCCCTGACGCGCCGGCAGGGCGCGTGGATAAAATACCTGAGGACGAAGAGATGACTCGCGTGGGAGTCCTTACTTGAGGATGCGTTGAGGAGCATGCGCCTCTTGGGCAGCCATGGATTCCCCCTTACGCGGGAATGACGAGCGGGGCAACCGATGCCCGTGAGCGCGACAACCAGCAATGCTTTCCAAATTGGCTGAACACTGCGGCGCAGCGCACGGCGTCCATTCATCAACCCGCCGCACATAATCTTGGCAGTTTCTCTTGAGCCGCAAATGTCTAACTAGCCTGCGCTGACTTTGCGCCCCGCATGGCCTGAAGCTGCTCCTGATAAACCTGATGCCATTCCGCGCGCTTTTCCTGAACGTATTTCCTGGCATCGGCAAGCGAACTGAAATCCCGCGTGCCTTTGATGGTATTGCAAGGCTGGCAAGCCGTTACCTGATTATCCGCCTTCAATGATCCGCCCTTCGCATAAGCATGGATATGATCGATGGTCATGATCATCCAATTTTCAAAACTCTCGAGCCCATCCAAACCGCAATACTGGCACTTATAGTGGTCTCTTTTAAAGATCTTCATGGCTTCCTCGCGCGGCACACGCGGGACGTTCCCTGAAAAGAAGCGGTGAATTTTCTTAAGCGGCATAACGACCTCCTTAAGAGTCACAGCGGGGATTGCGCAGGCTGTGGGCAAATAACCCGAAAATGTCGAGGTTCTCTGCCCGCATGGCCTGCGATGTGCCCCTATCATAACGCCGAGAAATACGTTTGGGTAGCGCTGTCAAGACTTTTCTGCGGGGGAAGGAAAACCCCGTATCGCCCCGGTTGCAATCCGTTGAATTTCTGTTCTCAGAATCCGCCGCCTCGCGGGGCATGATAGATTACATCAAGGCAGGGTTCTGTTATTCTCGATAAACGGGCCTTGGAACTTTTGGTGAAGGACGCAAATGCCAAACGAAGCCCTTCATCCTGCATCAATGTTTCGACAGATTCTCCACGTCGATATGGATGCTTTCTATGTCTCGGTGGAAGAACTGGAAGACCCCTCGCTGCGCGGCAAGGCCGTGATCGTAGGCGGCGACCCCGACCGCCGCGGCGTTGTGGCGGCGGCAAGTTATGAGGCGCGCAAATTTGGTGTCCATTCAGCGCAGCCCCTGCGCACCGCTCGGCGGCTTTGTCCGCACGCCATTTTTCTTCAGGGACACTATGAGAAATATTGGGAATATTCGCGGGCCATTTACGCCATATTGGGCGAAATGACTCCGCTGGTGGAAATGGTGTCTGTGGATGAAGCCTATCTGGATATGACCGGCTGCGAGCGCCTGCACGGGCCACTCCTGGCCGCGGCCGATTCGCTCGTCCGCAAAATCAAACAGCGTACCGGATTGAATTGCTCTGTGGGAGCTTCAACATCCTGCCTGGTCTCCAAAATCGCTTCCGATCAGGCCAAGCCCCACGGTCTGCTCTACGTGGTACCGGGATCCGAAGCGCAATTCCTGGCGCCATTGCCCGTGCGGCGAATGCCTGGCATTGGCAGGGTAACAGAGCCCCGTATGCGCGCTTTGGGCATCGAGACGATCGGGGACTTGCAGAAATTGAGCCTTGAAGAACTCAAGGCGCATTTCGGCCGCTTTGGAGAATGGCTTTATCTGAAGGCGCTGGGTAAGGATCTTAATGAACGGATCGAAGCGAATGGCCCGCAATCAATCAGCCATGAGACCACGTTCGATACAGATACCTGCGATCGGGAAGAACTGGAGCGCACCCTTTCCTATCTGGCGCAGCGCGTGGGGCGCCGGCTGCGCGAGCATCAGCTCTTCGCCCGCACGGTGGGTTTGAAGCTGCGATACGCGGATTTCCAGACGTTCACCCGCGACATTTCTCTGCGCGAGCCGACCAACGTCGATTCGGTGATTTTCGAGCACGTGCGACATTTGTTTCACTGCACGTTCAATCCGCAATGGAAAGTCCGGCTCCTGGGCGTGCGCGTCTCAAAGCTCGAAACGACGGCTTTCCAACCGAGTCTGCTCGATGCCGCCCAGACAGCCAAAATCAGCCAGCTTCTTGAGGCGGCAGACCAGGTGCGCAAACGATATGGTTTTGATGCTCTCCAGATGGCGCGATCGCTCGATCCCAAAAAGAATTAAGGAATGTTATAGATCACAGTGACGCTCAATTCTGTAGCAGCGCTGCCTCCCCAATATCTCTCGCCTGCAATTCCCCGGAATGATAGAACAGATAAGCCTATAGTGACTTGTTGGAATAAATGGCGTCCCCGACGGGATTTGAACCCGTGTTACCGCCGTGAAAGGGCGATGTCCTAGGCCGGGCTAGACGACGGGGACGATAAGGTTTAAGGCAAGCGGAGAAAAACGCGACAAGCAACGAGCCAGATAAAACTTAACGCTAAAACAATAAAACTCATCGTAACAGTGCGTCTTTGAGACTGTCAATGCGCCTGCTCCTTCTAATCCCGCGATCTTCTCTCGCCCAGCGTAGCGCGATGGTCTGTTACCCTAAGCGCCTCCAAAGGTCTCTGTATTTTTGGTTTCTGCAAATGCTCGAATACTGATGGAGTTTACCTTCAGCTAAAATGCAGGGATTCTTCGCTGTCGCTCAGAATGACAGACGAACAGGTTAAGCAGGCACAAAAGCTCCGAGATAGATTGTGCATCTCAGTTGCGCGCCACACTCAGTAGTTGAAAAAGTTGCTCCAACTCAAGCAACCCGATACAATCACGCTTTCGATTTAATTTTCTCTCTTGAGAAGGAAACGGCATGACGGAATGGACTGAACCTTTAAAGATTCGCCCGGCACGCGTGGATGACGCCAAGGAGATCGCTCGCATTTATAACCAGGGCGTGCAGGACCGCATTGCGACTTTTGAAAATTCCTACGTCTCGCCGGAGGAACGCTATCTATGGCTTGTGGCCAGGCCTGAAAAATATCCGGTGCTCGTCGCGGAGGT
>DATGKJ010000174.1:0-4450 GCA_035294685.1 Terriglobia bacterium
CCGCCGTCCATCGGCACCAGATTGATGTTCACATAAATCAGGAGATCGGATTCGGCTGCGCGGCGGTTGATGCGGACGCGTTCGCCGTGGTCTGTCATGCCCAGTTCCACCATGCCGTCAGGCGCTTCGCCGTCATGGTTATAAAGGCGATGGGGGTAATAAGCGCGAAAAATGCGCGAGCCGACAGCGCGTTTAATTTCCGCCGGGGTCATCCGCCGGTGAAAAGAGGTTGCGATAATGATGTGGAAATCTTCAATTCCCTTGGAGACGAGCATTTCCAGCAGGATCGTGAGCGCCGACTGGCGGATGTCCGGACGCTTCATGGGAGGCAGCGGCAACGAGATATCATCAATGGCAATGGTCACCTTCATGCCGGGCTTGAGCAGAGATTCAAGAGGTTCCATGCCTTCCGGATGAGCCAGGGCGTAGCGAATGGCCGCATTCCGGTCGCGCAGAGGACGGATGGTCGGGCGGGGGTAAACCACGCGGGTGCCCGCAGGCATTTTCACCTGCAACAGGTCCTCGCCGTACCACATCAGGCGCGGCGCGGAGTTTTTTTCGAGATGGACTACACACCCCTCCGAAGAAACCAGAGCGTTGCGGCCCACCGCGTTGGGCGCCGAGTCTGCCGCTTCCAGAAGCCGCTCAAGCGCCGCATGAGGCGTGTCAAGATATGTGGACATGGTTTCCTCGCTCCATCGCAATGGGAGAACTGCCCGGACTTTTCAGGTTGAGCACGGGCCAGCCGCGCAGGGCCGCCAACCTTCTCAGCCGCCCGTCGGGATTCACCGCCGCAGGCATGCCGACGGCCTCCAGCATGGAGGCATCCGAAAAACTGTCCGAATATGCTTTGGCTTTCGTCAGGCTCACTCCCCGAGCCTTACAGATCCGGGACATTGCTTTCACCTTTTCCTCTTCTGCAATCAATGGCTCGGCTACCTTTCCCGTGGCGACATCGTTCTCAAAAACCAGGGAATTACAAACGAGTTGGTCGAATCCAAAATAACGGGCCGCCCGACCCAACGCAAAATCCAGTTCGCCCGTGACCAACACCAGATAAAAGCCCTGTTCACGATCTCGGTCCACCAGCGCTCTCGCGCCCGGATAGATGCTGGGCCGAATCACTTCTTCAAACAGCAACTCACTCTGTTCTTCGAGCCACGCTTTCTTTATCCCGGCATATTCGCGAAAGAAAGTTTCATTAAAAAGACGACGCGAGTAACGATTCAATAGAAGATAGGTCGGAACGCTTGCCACCAGTCTGGAAAATTTCCAAATCGCCCTGGCTCGCGATGGCAGGTGTCGCACAAGAAATGCATATCGGGTGACGATGTTGCTTGAAACCAGCGTTCCGTCGAAATCATAAAATGCGATTCGTTTGGGGTCAGGCATGGCAAAGAGGGAAGTTCAGCAGCAATCCGACAATTCCCGGCGCTTGAATTCAATCGCAAGAGCTCTCGGTTTCAGGAGGAAAGGGCTGTCGAGGCCGCGCCGTGAATCGTCAGCCGGAAGCGTTCAGAGTTGCAAACCATCTCGATCACTGCTAAATGTCATTGCACTTCAGTCGCGATCCATCACCGAGGAGCGCCTGGACTGGCTCGGAACGGGCGCCCTCATCTTGTAAGCAAAAATATGCCGCAGATTTTTTTTGTGGCGCCAGAAGAGAAACGCTGCAATGCCCGCCGCGCAGAGCGCATCCGTATTGCTCCGGAAGAAAATCATGAGCAGCACAAAGAGGAACCAGGAAGAAAGCGACGCGATCGCCCCGGCCTCTTTCCATTCCATCACTTTGCCGCCAAACATGCGCGCCGCCACGAAGTAGGTGAGGGATACCACTGCAAAGAGCGGATAAAGCACCAGCATCACCCCGGCTGAAGTCGCAATGCCCTTTCCTCCTTTGAACTTCAGCCAGGGAGAATAGCAGTGTCCGGCAATAGCGGCGAAGCCCAAGACCCATCCCTGCCAGATGGGATCCGCAGCGTGGTAGGTCAGAAGGAGCGCGACAATCCCCTTTCCCATATCACCCAGCAGGGCGACCACAGCGCGGCCTTTGCTGACGCGCAAGACATTGTTAAACCCGGGATTGCCTGACCCTACCTTGCGGATGTCGATCCCTGACCCTGCCATGGCCAGCACGGCAAAGGGAATAGAACCTAAAAGGAAACAAATAAGAATCCGCAGGATCATTCGTGTCATCCCGTTCAGTCCATTACCCGTTTAATCCATCATCCGCCGAGCCTTAGGGGCCGTTTCGTGCACGCAATCAGCAAGCGGTCGCAGAGCGCTTGATCTGATCTCACTCACTCCAAACTGGGCGTTGAGTGCGACAACTTGGCCAGCGCTTCACGGATGCGCTCGCGTAGCAGGATCATATCATAATGGCTGTTCGCCGCGGGGCGGATCGCCTCACCGATAATCACTCGCGGCGACTGACCGTCACGGGCAGCGTCGGCGCTCGAGCCGTCCATCCCGATCTCAGAGCTATGCGTTCTCGCTTCCGATTTCCGATCCGGCCATGCCAGCCCTTCAGTCCCATGGAATAAAACCGGATAAATGGGGCTGTTCGTGTCAAGAGCCGCATGGAGAGCATCCAGCCGGAAGCGAGAGCGCGCCGGCGGAGCGCCGACCGGCCCTTCCGGAAGCACTACCACGCTCAATTGCCCCTTCAAGCAACGCTCAATTCGCTGACGCATGGTTCCGCCTGGCGGCTCTCGATGCTCACCCAGGGGGGAAGCGACAAGCATCCGCAGAAGAAACGCGGCTGGCGAGGGAAGTTCGCCAAGCACGGCCCCATCCGCAAACCGAAATGGAAACGGAATGCGCGCCGCCGCGACAAGCGGATCCAAATGCCCTGCGCGATTGGCGATTAAGAGGGCAGGCTTGCCTCTGTCGAATTCCGATTGCCCCACAAGACGAATCTGATGGTTGCCCCAGCGCAAGATACAACGAGCTGTGACCCGGATGATGAAAGCAGAGGCTCTTTTCCCGCCTGCAACGCGGGCCGTCGTGCCGCCGAGATAAGCCAATGCGGCAAAATAGGAACGGCGGGACGCCCGATGCGCCCAAGCCATGGCCTTCCGGCGAAAGAGCGTGAACCCGTTTCCCAGATTCTCGAGCCACAGGCGCGCAATCTGCATCCAGGGAGGACGTTTACGCCCTGAAAGCCGGCCTTCAAGATAAAGTGCGCGCGTTGCTGTTCGGCGAATTTTGCCGCTGCTGGTTTTGGGGATGCTTTGCGGGGCAACCAGCGCCACTTTGTCCGGCGGAATCCCCAGGACGGAATCAACAGTCCTGATAATTCCCTCTTCGATGCGCTTTAACTCGTCCGACGCTGTCGCGCGCGTTTCCGCCACCACGACGAGCCGCTCCGTGCCGGTTTGCGGATCAAGAGCGCCGAAAGCCGCCACGCAACCTTTACGGACGCCCGGAACTTCCGCCGCCGCCGCCTCAATTTCCTGCGGGATGATGTTGCGCCCTGACTTGATGATGCAATCTTTCAGGCGGCCTGTGACGTAAAGTTCCCCATTTGCCCAATAACCCAGATCGCCGGAATCCATCCAGCCATCCGCCGTGATGACCGCGGTGGTGGCCTTCGGATTGCGGTAATAACCAGCGGTTCGGGAGGGGCCGCGGAAGAAAATGCGGCCCTGGACGCGCTCGCCTAATTCCCGGCCCTGATCATCCAACAATTTCACTTCGTGGCCTGGCATGGGGCGGCCATTGGCAACGAATCGCAGCACGTTGTTCTCGCCCGCCCCCGCGGGTTCTGCTTTGCCTTCCGCCTCAAAGAGATCGCGACGGATTGCGTCAATCACCGGCGCTCGATTCATGGGCGTAAAAGTAAGCGCCACGGAGGATTCGGCCAGCCCGTAACAGGGCACAAAGCTCTCAGCGCGGAAGCCGTAGGGTTTAAAGCGGGCGGCAAAGCGCGCCAGGGTGTCAGGCAATACGGCTTCGCCTGCATTAATCGCCACGCGCCAGCGGCTCAAGTCGAGTCCTTCAATCGCTTCGTCCGGAATTTTCCGGGCGCATAATTCGTAGGAAA
Organism: Terriglobia bacterium; assembly: GCA_035294685.1. Taxonomy (GTDB): domain Bacteria; phylum Acidobacteriota; class Terriglobia; order UBA7540; family UBA7540; genus RH2-MAG17b. Next base: position 4,046 of record DATGKJ010000174.1, read on the forward strand.
AATTGGGCGCCGGGCAAAGCGAGCCGCGCGAATCGTGCATAGCCCAGAGCCACCGTTCAGGGCGGCTCAGAAACGCCAGCGGCGACATTACCGTGATCGGCGCGCCATGATAGATGCTGAAAAGCCAGGAACCGATCAGGCCCATATCATGGTAGAGAGGCAGCCAACTGACCACGTAGTCATCCGGGCGAAAGTTCACTGACCATCCGATGCCACGCACGTTGGCGAGCACGTTTGCATGGGTCAGCACCACTCCTTTGGGATCACCCGTGCTGCCGGAAGTGTATTGGATAAAAGCGATTTCAGAGGGTTCGAGACCACGGGAGGGCGGCTTCGCGCCAGACCGGCACAGAGCCTCGACGCTGGTGACTTCCAGAAGACTCGGGATGCTCACCCGCATGATCT